>JBDSMK010000073.1:0-2826 GCA_039915905.1 Ilumatobacteraceae bacterium | reverse complement strand
CACCGCATCGCTCACCTGGTCGGCCATCTTGTCGGGATGGCCCTCCGTAACGCTCTCGGACGTGAAGGTGAAGTTGCTCACGCAGGCTCCTCTGACTGAAGTGGGGGTTAAGGCTTACGCAAGCCGTTCAAGGCACGAATGGCGATCACGCTATCGACTACGGCACGAGCGATCGTTGTCTTGTCAGCGAGGCTCACCGACTGTTGTTCGCCGTTGGCGCCGATCAGGATGACGGCGTTGGTGTCGTGGCCAAACCCGACCCCGGGGGCGCTGACGTCGTTGGCAACGATCAGATCGAGGTTCTTTCGTTGCAGCTTGGACGTCGCGTTGGCGATCAGGTCCGAGGTTTCGGCGGCGAAGCCAACCAGCGTCTGGCCCTTCGGCTTACGCCGTCCGAGATCGGCGAGGATGTCGGCCGTCGGCTCGAGCACGATCTGCGGCACGCCGGCGTCTTTCTTGATCTTGCCGCTGACGACGATGCGCGGGCGAAAGTCGGCCACCGCCGCGGCCATCACGATCACGTCGGCCGTCAGCGACAACTCGGTGAGCACGCTGTGCATCTCAGCTGCGGTGTCCACCGACCTGACGGTCACTCCGGATGGCACCGCCAGATCCACCGTTGTGACAAGGGTGACGAAAGCCCCGCGGCTGAACGCCTCAGCTGCGAGCGCGTAGCCCTGCTTACCGCTGCTGCGGTTGGCGATCACCCGCACCGCGTCGATCGGCTCTCGGGTGCCACCTGCGGTCACCACCACGTTCAGTCCGGCGAGGTCTTGTGGGGCGAGCACCCGCTGCACCTCGGACACGATCCGCTGTGGTGCGGCGAGCCGGCCGGTACCCGAGTCTCCACCCGCCAGTCGGCCTGCCTCTGGGTCGACCAGATGTACTCCGCGCGCGCCGAGCACCGCCAGATTCGACTGCACTGCGGGGTGTTCCCACATCTCCGTGTGCATAGCCGGGCACAGCACCACCGGCGCCCGGGTAGCCAGAAGCGTGGACGTCAACAAGTCCCCAGCCAGTCCAGCCGCATAAGCCGCTATCAGCCGGGCTGTGGCCGGAGCGACGAGGATCAGGTCCGCACTCTGGCCGAGTCGGGTGTGCGGAATCGGACTGGCCTCATCCCACAGGCTGATCTGCACGGGCTCACTGGCCAAGGCCGAGAATGTTGTTCGTCCGACGAAGTGCTGCGCCCCTGCAGTCATCACCGGAACAACATGCGCCCCTGCGTCAACCAGCATGCGACAGACTTCGATTGCTTTGTACGCCGCGATCCCACCGGTGATGCCGAGCACAATGCGCCGTCCGGCGAGAGGCGAGGCGGCGTCGGCCATCGGGTGTGCGACGACTTGACCGCGTAGAGCTATCGGTATGTCGGCTCAGGCGCCGACGACGTCGGCCGGTGAGTCGACGTCCTGGTCCTGTGCCGGGTCTGGGGTTTCGACACGCACGATCTTGTCGGCCGCGATCTCTTCGAAGGCGATGCTCAACGGCTTGCGAGCCGACGATGGCACCTGCGGCGGAACCATGTGGCCAAGCCCTTCGCCGAGGTGATTGAAATAGGCGTTGATGTCGCGCGCCCGGCGCGCGGCAAGGGTGACGAGACTGAACTTGGAGTCGACTCGGGCGAGCAACGCCTCGATCGGCGGGTTCATCATCGTGTCGTGCGTTTGCATGGCCATGTCAGTCTCCCTGAGAGCGGCTGTTGATTGTACCGGGACTGGCCCGATGAAGCGAGATGATCTCGATCATCTCCCGGACTGTGCGATCGAGGTCGTCGTTGACTACCACGTGGTCGGCAATCGCCAGGCCGATGGGCTCCTCGTCGAGCGCCTTCTGCAGGCGCTGCTGCACTTTGTCCTCCGGGTCGCCGCGTTCTCTGAGACGGCGTCGCTGCTCCTGGCGGGACGGCGGAAGTACGAATATCAGAACCGCTTCCGCAAACCGCTGCTTGACCTGCGTGGCACCGTCGACTTCGATCTCCAGCACCACGTCGCGCCCCGGCACCGACTTGGGCAACGGCGTCCCGTAGTAGTTCCCGAGGAAGCGGGTCCACTCGAGGAATCCTCCGGAGGCGATGTGCTGCTCGAAGGTATCGCAGTCGACAAACGTGTACGCCCCGGGCAGTTCACCACGACGCCGATCACGCGTGGTCCACGACCGACTCAGCCATAGGCGAGGATCTTGGGCGACGAGTTCGTTGACGATGGTTCCCTTGCCCACCCCGCCGGGGCCCGAGACGATGAAGATCACCGGAGAGAGGGTATGGCTGTCCGTTCGATCCTCAAGTGCTGGCATGGCCTCACTTGCCGAGGTGGTCGAGCAGCGACAAGCGCTGCTGCTGGCCAAGACCCTGGACCCGGCGGTTGTCGGCGATGCCGATGTCCTCCATGATCTTGCGAGCCTTGACCTTGCCTACGCCCGGCAGAGACTCGAGCAGCGATACGACCTTCAGTTTGCCGACGGTGGTGTCGGTGGATGCCAGGGCCTCGGACAGCGAGATCGAGCCCAACTTGAGTTGGTTCTTCAACTCGGCGCGAGCAGTACGAGCTTCAGCTGCTTTGGCCAACGCCGCGGTTCGTTGTTCCGGTGTGAGTTGCGGGGGGGTTGCCATGACGACGACCTTACAGCGGTCATGCTGGAGAGACGCGTCACGGGTGCGGTCAGGTGACATGTGTCCGACGCTGACGTTGGCAGCGTGTCATCCCAGGTGAGCGCCGCTGACAAGTTCGGCGACCGAACCAACGCCGTGTTCTTCGCACCACTGGCGCACCCCGTCGAGAACTTTGACCGTGGCCCTCGGGTCGGCGAAGTTGGCAGTGCCCACCT
>JBDSMK010000055.1:0-3253 GCA_039915905.1 Ilumatobacteraceae bacterium | reverse complement strand
GAAGGCTTGATCCAAGTCGGTGGAAGCTGCCGGGTCGAGGGTCACGAAGTTCATCGCGGTGCGGTCGACGTGTTGTGAAGGTGACCGTGTCGCAGCCTCAGCGGCAGCCGTCGAGGCAGCGGCGAGGACCTCCGCGGGGAACCCGTCGGGCACGTCGAACTGCTTGCGGATCTGCGCCAGACCGGAGTCGAGTATGTGCTGCGGGTCGGTGATCGCCTTCACGCCACGTGCTTACCATCCGCCCGCATCAAATCCGTACGCCGTGCCTGACGTCTAGGCGACATTGGCTGGCAGCGCTCGCCGTCCGGTCCGGGCGGTGTCAGAATGCGCCGATGGACAACGGGCAGCGCTCGCACCTGAGATCACAACGGCCAGCAGCGGCTCGGCCGACACGACCGGCCACCATGCTGCTGATCGCGGCAATGATCGCCGCCCTTGTGACCGTCTCCGCACCACACAGCAGCGAGGCTGCCCCTGCCAGGGTGGAGGCACTACTGATCGGCGATTCGGTGCTCAACGGCCTCGCCCAGAGCTACAGCTCTGCCGGACGAGCGGCGCTGGCCGCCCGGCACTCGTTCATCCTCGATGCTGCCGGGTGCCGGCGGCTGATAACCACCAGCTGCAGCATCCCACCAAGTCCAGCACCCACCAACGCGATCACCGTGCTGCGTGCCCGTGCCGGCCAGTACTACCGCGCCCTGGTCGTCGCCGCCGGCTACGACGACCCGTCCAGCGGCAGCTACGGCATCGGTGCGGCGGTGGACGTGATGATCGCCGAAGCGCGTCGGCAGGGCGTGCCGTACGTCATCTGGCTGACTTATCGCGAGGCCGGCAGTTCCAGCAACGTGGCCCGCTTCCGGGCTAGCAACGCGGTGCTGCGGTCCAAGGCGGCGCAGTACCCGGACCTGCGTCTGGCCGATTGGAACAGCCGCAGCTGGACCCTTCCGTCGAGCTGGTTCTCGGCCGACGGCATCCACCTCGGAGGTCAGTCGGCGGCGGCAATGGGTGACCTCATCGGAGATGCCCTTGATGCGCTTGGACCGGTGACGCCTCCCCCGCCACCACCACCACCCCCCGAGCCGATCCGGTGCACTGCCGGGGTGTGGTCCGGCGAACAACCGGCCTCCTCGCCGCCGAGCACGGGAATCTCCGCCGTGGGCGGTCTGCAGGTCATGTCCGCGCCCGAGCGACTGATCGACACCCGCCAACTCGCTGGGCCGCTCGGGCCGGGCAAGATGCTCACGCTGCAAGTGGCCGGCACCCATCAGGTACCAGCCGAGGCCGCTGCCGCGCTCGTCTCCGTGACCGCTGTCGAGCCCTGCGCCGACACGTTCCTGACCGTGTTCCCGTGCGGTAGCGGAGTACCGCCGACATCGACGCTCAATGCTGTGAAGCGGTCCACAGTCGCCAACTCCGCCCTGGTGCGCCTCGGAAGTGGGGCCTTGTGCGTCTACTCCCTGCAACCGACCGACGTCATCGTCGATCTCGCCGGCTGGACCGAGCCGAACGGCCTTGCGACCACACCCGTATCGCCTGTGCGCCTGATCGACACTCGTCCCGGTAGCAACGGCGTGCTGGCGGTGCCAAAGCAACGCGTCGCCGCCGGTCACGAGTTGACCGTCGACATGACCGGCGTTGCTGGCTACGACCCGAGCGTCAAGGCGGCCACGCTGAACGTCACCGCCGTAGCGCCTGCAGGCCCTGGATACCTCAGCGTGCTGCCAGGGCCGTGCACCTCCGCGGCGATGCCTCCACCGGCAACATCCACGGTCAACGTCGCAACCGCACAGAACGCCGCTGCCTCGGCAACTGTCGGCATCGTTGATGGTCAGATCTGCGTGTACACATTCGTCGACACCGACATCGTCGTCGACCTGCAGTCGCTGCACTACCTTCCCAGCGCGCCTACAACCCCGGCGACCGGCGAAATCACCGCGATCGACCCGCAACGCGTGCTCGACACGCGCAAGACCACACGACTGGCTGCCGGAGTGCCCCTGCCCGTCGACCTGTCGGCGCTGGTCGGCTCGCCCGCAATGTCGGCGGTGATCGTCAACCTCACCGCGGTATTGCCGTCGGCCAGCGGCTTCCTCACCCTTTATCCATGCTCCGAGTCACGACCGGAGGTGTCGAACGTCAACTACGTGGCGGGCCAGATCGTGGCAAACCGTGCCACAGTTGCTACTGCCGGCGGATTGTGCCTGTACAGCCTCGCCGCCACCGATGTGGTGATTGACGTGGAAGGTTGGGTCCCGCTCCCGCCCAGTTGACGTCCGATCAGCGACGTGCGCCCATGAACATGTACTTCAACGCGTCGTAGTGCTCGATGCAGTGCCCGGCACCCATAACCACGGCCTCCAGCGGCTGGTTGGACATCTTCACCGGAACCTGTGTCTCACGTTCGATGCGTTGCGCCAGACCGCGCAGCAAACCCCCACCACCGACCAGGAACATGCCTCGGCCGAGGAAGTCCTGAGCCAGTTCGGCAGGCGCCTTCGACAGACAGCGAACTACCGACGAGGTGATGCTGCTGACCACGTCGTCGATCGCGAAGCGGATCTCCTCCGGGGTGAGCACCACAGTCTTGGGCAACCCGGTCATCAGATCGCGTCCGCGAACTTCGGCCTGGCTCTCGTCGTCAGTCGGATCAGCCGAGCCGATGGCCATCTTCACCTCTTCAGCGGTGCGCTCACCGATGGCGATGCCGTGCTCACGACGCACGTACGCTTGGATCGCGGCGTCGATGTCGAAGCTCCCGACCCGCACGGCCTCCAGCGCAACGATGCCACCGAGGCTGATCACCGCGGTCTCACTGGTGCCGCCACCGATGTCGATCACCATGTTGCCGATCGGCTCGTCGATCGGCAGGTCGGCACCGATTGCCGCGGCCATCGGTTGTTCGATCAGCTGCGCGTCGGCGGCGCCTGCGCGGCGCGCCGCGTCGGTCACTGCCCGCCGCTCCACTTCGGTGATCGCCGACGGCACGCAGATGACCACCTTCGGACGGGTGAACCGGCTGACCCCAACTCGTTGCAGCAGAAGCCGGATCATCCGTTCAGTGATCTCGAAGTCGGTTATCGCCCCGCCCCGCAGCGGGCGCACGGCAACGATGTAGCCCGGGGTGCGGCCGATCATCTGCCACGCCTCGTGCCCCATGGCCAGCACGTCTCGGGTCTTCTCGTTCAGGGCAATCACCGTGGGCTCGTTGAGCACGATGCCCGAGCCCTTGGCGTACACCAGGGTGTTGGCGGTG
>JBDSMK010000045.1:0-2742 GCA_039915905.1 Ilumatobacteraceae bacterium | reverse complement strand
GGTAACTCTGGCGACGATCTCTGCGGCCAACTACCTCAGAAGCAACCGGTGAACCGGGCCAACACCGGGTTCACCCGCACCAACGAGGCCGGCGTTGACCAGTTCATGACGAACGCGATCGAGGTCTACGACTCGCCGGCCTCCGCCGACATCGAGTTCGAGCACGAAGTGAGCGTTGTGCAGAACTGCACCGATGGATCCCAGACGATCAACGGCATCAAGGTCGCCGAGGTGATGAGCGCGCTGCGAGCGCCGGCGGATCTGATGAAAAGCTTCCCTGGGTGCGAGAAGGGCGTCACCGTGCTGATCCACTCGACCGCGCCGGAGGTGCAGTTCGACAACAACACGTCCGTCTGGTACATGCGCTGCGGCAACGTGCTGACGTCGATTTCGGTGGACCAGCCATCCTCGGCCGACGGGGCCGATGCCACCTCACAGATGGTGATCGGGGCGCAAGCCGGTTTTGCCAGGGTCAGCAGGCTTCCCCTGTCCCACTGATGCGCTCAGTTCAGGTCATGGGCGCTCGGGCCGTCCCACAACTCGATCTCCGGGGCACAGGCCAGCAGGCCTTTGCAGGACGTGGCCATCTCCACCATCAGGTCGCTGTCGAAGTGCTTGCGCTGGGCCGCAGGAGAATCCCACTTCTGGATCACCAGGTACCGGCCGACGTTGGATACCGAGCCGCACATGTCGACGTTGCGGCAACCCGGCTGCATTCGGGTTAGCACCACGTACTTCGACAGCACCGGCAGCAGCGTGGCCGGGTCGGAGGCATCGAATCGCATCGTCACGATCGCCAACTCGACCTCGCCGGCATCCTCGGGCCCTGGCGCGTCCTTGGAGTGGCTTCGGGACGGCGAATCGGCGGTGCTCATGGCCACCGAAGTTAGACGGTCATTGTGCGATTGCGCGCTGCGGGCGGTGGGAGGGCTTGACGACCTGGGTATCGTGACGCAAATCACCGGACGGGTTTGCCGGCCGACGACCGCATCCATTTCTCGGAGGAGCATTTCGTGGCGAAAGATCGCGTCGAGCGCGACGAGGAAGATCTGGTTCGGCTGTATCTGACCGACATCGGTCAGTACATGCTGCTCACCAAGGACGACGAGGTTCGCCTTGCGAAGCAGATCGAGGCCGGAAAGACGGCTATTGCCGAGCTGGATTCGAACGCCAAGGAGATCACTGCGGCCAAGCGGCGCGAATTGCGCCGAGCTTCACGCGAAGGCGAAGACGCCGAGCGGGCCTTTGTGCAGTCAAACCTGCGGTTGGTCGTCTCCATCGCCAAGAAGTACCAGGCCTCCGGATTGCCGCTGCTGGATCTGATTCAGGAGGGCAACCTCGGGTTGATGCACGCTGTCGAGAAGTTCGACTGGCGAAAGGGCTTCAAGTTCTCCACCTATGCGACGTGGTGGATCCGCCAAGCGATCACCCGCGGCATCGCCAACACCGGTCGGACGATCCGCCTACCCGTCCATGCTGGTGACACGCTCGCTCGGCTACAGAAGGCTCGTAGCCGGCTGGAGTTGAAGTTGGGCCGTCCTGCCACGCTGTCGGAGCTTGCCGGCGAGGTGGAAATGCCGGAGGACAAGGTGACGGAGGCTTTGCGTTTCGCCGCTGAACCGCTGTCGCTCAGCGAACCGCTGCGAGAAGACGGCGACGCCGAGCTCGGTGACGTGGTCGAGGACCGCTCCGCAGAGTCGCCCTTCGAGGTGGCCGCAACCGCATTGCTGCCCGATGAGATCGCTCGCCTGTTGGCTCCGCTTGACGAGCGCGAGCGCGAGATCCTGAAGCTCCGCTTTGGGCTCGACCGCGGCGAGCCACGCACTTTGGAAGAGGTCGGCGAGCACTTCAACCTGACCCGCGAGCGGATCCGCCAGATCGAGGCACGGGCGATGAGCAAGCTGCGTCACCCAAGCAGCGACACCGGCGCTCGCGACCTGCTCGCCGTCTGATCAATTCAGTCGCCGCCGTCGTGCGGCGTAGGCCATGCATGCGCGGTGATCGAGGTCCGCGCTGCTCTCGTTGCAGACGCCGAGCGATGCCCCGCAGCTGGATGCGGTGGAGACGATGTATCGCTGTCGGATCGCAGGTTGAAGTCTCAAGAACCCAAGCACTTGTGGCGATATATCGGTGCGTGGAACTGATCGACCTCATCCCGAATGCGATGTCGTTTCGCATCGTCACCACCATCGAGGTCGACGATGAGGCCCAGATCCCGGCCAATTTCACCGGGCGCGTGCGCCGTTCTGCCGGTGGGTCTCTGGTGTACGTCGGCTGGTTCCATGACGGTCTGCTGCACAATCCCGGACGACTGCATCCTGCATACCGACGACTGCGAGCCAACGGCAACATCAAGTACGACCTGCATTACAGCCACGGGAAGCTGCAAGACCCGGCGGCCACGTTGCCGGCAGTGCGCGGCTACTACGCCGGCGGGGCGTTGCACTACGAGGAGCGCTACACCGCCGGTTTGCGGTGCGACGGCGCCGACGGCACCGCAGCGTTGATCAAGTGGCGCGAGGACGGCACGTTGCGCCACGAGTTGCGCTACCGCAACGGCCAGCGAATCCGTTGACTGTCCGCCTCGTTGACTGTTAGCGCTCGCTGACCCGTCGATTTATCGGCTCACCACTTGCGCAGCAGCGCCTCTGCGCCGGCCAGCTCAGCCACCACGGCTGCGACGGAGCGTTCCTCGTGCACCAATCCGGCGGCCTGGCCGGCATAGATAACGAACTCATCGAA
>JBDSMK010000005.1:0-3579 GCA_039915905.1 Ilumatobacteraceae bacterium | reverse complement strand
GACTGCCTCGACGCGACTGGTGTGCCGGGCCTGGAGACTGCGCTTGATTATGTCGGCGTTGCCTTTCACGGCATGGCCGTTTCCCACCTCGACGCGCTGTGTCACGTGTTCCACGACGGTCTGATGTACAACGGTGTCCCAGCTACCGACGTCAAAAGCATCGGCGCTCTTCGCAACTCGGTGATGACATGCGCCAACGGAGTGGTGTCGCGTGGCGTGCTCTTGGACATTCCCAGGCTTCGCGGTGTCGAGTGGCTCGAGCCACGCGACACGATTTCGCCAAGCGAACTGGACGCAGCTGCTACGGCAGCCGGCATTGAAGTTGAGGCAGGCGATGTCGTCCTCGTCTCTACAGGTCGAGACGTGCGGCGCGCCGCCTTTGGTCCGTGGGATCCGCTCGAGGTTGGCATGGCGGGCCTGGCGCCCGAATGCGCCGACTGGATTCACGACCATGACATCGCCGTCATTGGATCGGACGGGGTCTCGGATCCGTTGCCGAACAACAGCAATGGATGGCCGATCCCCATCCACATGTGCTGTCTCGTTGCGATGGGGGTGCTGCTGCTCGACAACCTCGACCTGTCCGGGCTGTCGGCAGCATGTGGTCAGGCTGGCAAGTGGGAGTTCCTGTTCACGATCGCACCGTTGCAGGTGGTTGGGGCGACGGGTTCACCGATCAACCCGGTGGCCATTCTCTGAGGCCTGCGCTCCGGCTCCGGTCAACCTGGAAGCATTGGAGGCAAATTCTGGGATCAATGCTTCGCCTACTGTCCGCAAGCTGTTCATCGTTCGCTCGTGGCTCAAGTTGCCGAACTGCATGAGGCACAGCAGCCGGTCGGTGCCGGCGTCGGCGTACTTCTGCATCTTGCGACGGCAAGTGTCGACGTCGCCGATGATCACCGAGTCGATCGGCTCCAGCGCCTCGTACACCTCGACGGGATCTAGGTCGTAGCCAAGTGCCTGGCGGTTCATGATTCGGACCACCGGGTGGGGGTCATCCGGATCCATGTCCACCATGACCTGGTCGACGTTGGACACCGCTTGTGCCCTACCTGGGTCCGTGCTTGCGCTTGGCTGGCCTCGAATCATCTCGGTCCAGATGGTGCGCGGCACCGAGAAGATTCGTGGAGCTGCGTTGACGTACCACAGCGCAGCTTCGCTGGCCCGGCTCGCAATGGCTTCTTTGGTTGTCTCCGCGCAATGCACGAACGTGAAGACGCCCTTCTGATTGTTCGCAACCTTTCCGACAGGTCCGGTGGACCGGGCGCGACCGGCGTCGTATTCGGCAAGCATCCCCGCGATCGTCTCGACAGTCGATAGCAGTGTCGTCGCCAGCACGCCGACGCCGCGTTCTCCCGCTGCGGCGAACGATGACGGTGTGGACACGGTCTGCCACAGACGGGGGTGTGGGTCCTGCACCGGTTTCGGAACCACTTGCCGCTGCGGAATGCGAACGTGTTCGCCGTTCCACTCGAAGAGTTCCTCCGTCCATGCGCCGACGAGAATCTTGAACGCTTCGTCGAGCTCTTCGAGCGTGGAGGCCGGGTCGATGCCAAACGTTTCCCACTCCGCTCCGCCTGAGCGGGCAAGAGCAATCTCCGCTCGACCACCACTCAATTGATCGAGCATCGCTGCACGCTCGGCAACGCGCAGCGGATGATTGATCTTGAACGGCGAAAGCACACCCGAATGTCCGAGGCGGATCCGTTCGGTGCGCTGGCTCAGCGCGGCATTGAACATCTCAGGCGCTCCCGAGTACGAGAACTCGGGAGTGCAATGGTGCTCCACCATCCACCAGCAGTCGTAGCCGAGACGATCGGCGAGCTCAGCCTGCTCGATCCCATCGCGAAACACCTGGCCTTCGTGGTCGGGTCCCCAGGGTCGCGGCCTCTGCAGCTCGTTGAAAACGTCGAAGATCATCGCTACCCCTCGGTCTAGTCCGGATTACAAGTAAGTAAATACTTAGCATACGCTTCGAGGACTGTTTGCAACAGGGGATACCGTTCGAGGCGATGTTGAAACGACCGCGATCGAGGATGAGCGCGCTCGAGCGTCAGGGGGTGATCCTCGACGCCGCACGAGAGGCGTTCTTGTCGTCGGGCTACGGCGGCGCTCGGACACGCGACATCGCACTCCGAGCCGGCGTCAACGAAGCCCTACTGTTTCGTCACTTTGCAACCAAGGAAGAAATCTTTCAGAAGGCGGTGATCGAGCCACTGATCGAGATCATGAGTGGAACGCTCGCGCGTGGCGAGGCTGTCGTGCCGAACGAACCGGCCGCCGACAAACTCGCCCGTTCGGAGTCGACGATGAGACAGATGCTGGAGGTCATGCAAGCTGCGGTCCCACTGCTTGGCATCGTACTTTTCGCCGAGAATCAAGAGGCCCAGAAGTTCTACAGAGAACAGGTGACGCCGATCTTCGAAGCAGGCGCCAACCGGCTGCGCCAACGATACGGAACGTGGACCCACCGGCCGTACGACCCTGACATCATGAGCCGCGCGTCCACGGGGATGTGCCTCTTCCTCGTCCTCGACGCTCACTTCACCGGGCGAGAGCTCGACCTTGACGCGGCAGCCAGCGAGCTCGCCCAGATCGTCATGTACGGCTCGTCCGTGCCGGCAGACGCGCCAGCCAAGCCGAGTCAGCCGGCCAGGCGATCCACCAAGTCGGCAACATCCAAGTCCGTGACTGCAGCGTCCGCCCGCCGCAAGGCCTGACGTGCGTAATCGCGACCGGCGTCGTTGACCAGATCGATCAGCGACGTCGCGACTGCGTAGCTGGCTGTGTAGGCGATCGCGAGTCGGTAGTCGCTCCACAACTCCTGGAAGTCGTAGTCCCGTACACCCAATTGCAACAGCGTCGAGTGGTAGTTGGCCAGAAGCAGATGCTCGAGGCTTCGGCGCTGAGCCGTTGAAATAGATTGGCTGAGGAAGTAGCCAAGGTCGTAGGCGCCGCGGGCGACCATCAGTGGCTGCCAGTCGATGATCCATACCTGATCCCGGCCATTCTCCACCTGGAACAACAGGTTCGAGATTCTGAAATCGCCGTGGACCAAGGTGACAGGCTCGCTGCCCAGCCTGATCTGCAACCAGTCCATGTCAACGGCGAATCTTGGTGCCAACCGGCCCAGACCGGGCAACTCGTCGACTCGTTCCTCGTCGATGAAGTTCGACCATGCCACGGTGAACATCCGAGCCTGGGGTCGCCACCGCTGACCGTCGAGACGGGGAACCCACGACGGAGGAGTCTTTGAAATTCCCTGCCACCACGTCCCGTGCAGTCGGGCGAGTTCGCCTACGGCCATCATGACCTGCTCGTCGGTGCATGGTCGAAGAGGGCCGCGCCAGCGTTCATCGCCGACGTCTTCCAGGATCAGGGTGAGATTTTGCGTATCGCCGTCGAAGAGGTTCACAAAGCATCTCGGCGTTTGTACGCCGATCATCCCAGACAGTTCTGAGTAGAACCGCGATTCGGTGCGGTAGAGGTCGTAGTTCTCGGCCATGGCCCGGTTGGCGCCGCTTGTAGCCGGCAACTTCAGCACCATCCGACTGGGCAGCATCGGTTCAGCATCGAGCG
>JBDSMK010000485.1:0-5619 GCA_039915905.1 Ilumatobacteraceae bacterium | reverse complement strand
GACTGCCGCAGCCAGATCCCGCGGCGAAGTGCGCGTCACCACCGGAGGTTGTCCATCACTGCGGACGCTGCGGCTGGCCTCGCTGACCACTTCGGTGAAAGGCAGCAGCCGGTTGGCGACATCGAGGATCGGCCCCGGTACGCGGTAGCCGATGGTCAGGTGCACGACATCGGCGCGCGGCGCGTTGAGATGGCTGAGGGCGACCGCCCAATCCTGTTGGCCGGCCGGCGTGGTGGACTGGGCGAGGTCACCGAGGATCGTCATCGAACCGTTCGGGCTGCGACGCCCGATCACCCGTAGCGCGACGGCGGAGTGGTCCTGGGCCTCGTCGACAACCACGTGCCCGTAGGTGAACGGAGTGCCATTGAGCAGTGAGTTTGCCTCATCGACTAGGTACTGATCGTCCACGGTCCAGGCGCGTCGCTTGCCAGACGGGCCAGGCGCCCAGTCACGCAGCAGCCTGTCGACCAGTCGCACCGGCTGCTGAGTGGGCCACGCTCGTGTCAGCGCGGCGCGCAACGCGGGCGCCTTCTCCCACACGTCGTCGCGGTCCAGTCGTCGCAGCATGTCGCGCTGCACCAAACCCCTCAACGAATCGCGTCGCTGGTTCACCGGTGTGACTGCATGCAGCGCCTGGTCGAGCCACCCTGCGATCTCGTCTCGGGTGACGGTGACAGTGCGCGCTCCGAGCGGAACCTGGACGTCTTGCGCGGGCACGACGATGTGTTGCACCGCGGCCACGGCCAACGCCTCGAGGATCTCAGCGTCGCCTTTGCGGCGGCGCATCGCCATGCTGTCAACGCCTGTGATCGGCACCTTCGGCACGCACAGATCCAACGCGGTGCGCTGCTGCACGCTGCGCTCGCCGAGCGACGGCAGCACGTTGCCGATGTAGTCGAGGAACACCCGGTTCGGGCCGACCACCAGTACACCGTCACGCACCAGCCGGCGACGATGCTCGAACAACAGGTACGCGGCGCGGTGCAGACCAACCGCGGTCTTACCTGTACCCGGGCCGCCCTGCACCACCAAGCACTGGTCGATCGGGGCGCGGATCACTTCGTCCTGCTCGGCCTGGATGGTGGCGACGATCTCGCGCATCGCACCGGTGCGTGCCGCGCCGATCTCGGCCAGTACCGGGTCGGGGATGCCGGAACCTGCGGCGTCGTCGTCGGGATCGTCGAGTTGTTCGTCGAGATACGCGGTGAGGTCGCCGTCGACGCTGGTGAACCGTCGCCTGTGGACCAGGCCGAACGGGTCGGCATGGGTAGCCCTGTAGAACGGCGCCGCTATCGGAGCACGCCAGTCGACAACCACCGGGTCGTGCTGGTCGGTCTCGATGTGGCGCCGCCCGATGTACCAGCGGTCATGCGAATCGTCGGTGATCCGGCCGAAGAAGTCACCAGCACCCGGGGTCCGCAGGTCATCGAGTGCCTCGGCCACCGTCACCTCGACGTACTCCTTGGTGATGTCATCCGCCGCGGCGTCGGGGTCGACGCTCTCGAAGCGGGCGATCATCGCATCGCGACAGGCGCGGGCGAACGTGAGGTGGCCGCGTTCGTCGGCGAGCTCGGGGAACAGGTCCATAGGGGCATTCGACACTAGCGCCGTATCAGTTGTCCGCGGATTAACCTTCATCCGATGGAGAACGAAACGATCCTCGATGACTCGCCGAGCACCGCCCAGGAAACTGCAGCGGCCGTCGTGCTGATCGACAACGAACTGCTGATCGACAACGAACTGCTGATCGAGGAGATCTCGATCGACGGGATGTGCGGCGTCTACTGATGCTGCTCGACCGGGCCCTCGAGCTCGACCCACAAGTGGCGTTGCGACCGGAGCCGTTCGGCGCGCTCGCATACCACTACGGCAACCGCCGGCTGATCTTCCTGAAGCACCCTGATGTGGTCGCGGTGGCCAAGCAGCTTGCCGAGCACCCGTCGTTGGCAGCCACCCTCGAGGCGTGCCACGTAGCCCCCACCCGCTGGCCCTCGTTCGCTGCCGCGTTCGAGTCCCTGATCTCCTCGGAGGTAGTCCGTGAGCGCTCGCGCCCTGGTTGAACAACTGAAGACCGGCCTCGATGCGCCGATCTGCCTGACATGGGAGCTGACCTACGCCTGCAACCTGCAATGCGTTCACTGCCTGTCGTCGAGCGGGCGCCGCGACCCGCGCGAGCTGACCACCGCCGAGGCCAAGAGGGTGCTCGACGAGCTACGCGACCTGCAGGTCTTCTACATCAACATCGGCGGCGGCGAACCGACCATCCGCCGCGACTTCTTCGAGTTGGTGGAGTACTCGATCGGTAACGGGATCGGCGTGAAGTTCTCCACCAACGGCGCGTTCATCGACGCCGCCAAGGCACGCCGGATGGCGGCAATGGACTACCTCGACATCCAGATCAGCCTCGACGGTCTCGACGCGGTGACCAACGACGCGGTGCGCGGCGATGGCTCGTATGCGATGGCGCGGCGGGCAATGGACAACCTCGCTGCCGCTGGCTGGGCGGACAAGCGCGGTCCGTTCAAGATCAGCGTCGTCGTCACCCGGCACAACGTCGACCAACTCGATGGGTTCAAGACACTGGCCGACTCCTACGGTGCGCAGCTGCGAGTCACCCGGTTGCGACCGTCGGGGCGCGGTGCCGACAGTTGGCACGACCTGCACCCGACCAACGACCAGCAGCGGCAGATCTATAACTGGCTACTGGCTCACGGCGAGTCGGTGCTCACCGGCGATTCGTTCTTCCATCTCAACGCCCTCGGCGAGGCGCTGCCTGGGCTGAACATGTGCGGCGCCGGCCGAGTGGTGTGCCTGATCGACCCGATCGGCGACGTCTACGCCTGCCCGTTCGTGATCCACGATCAGTTCAAGGCAGGTTCGGTGCGCGACAGCGGCGGATTCAGCGAGGTCTGGAAGCACAGCGAGCTGTTCGTCTCGCTGCGCCAGCCGCAGTCTGCGGGAGCATGTGCATCGTGCGGGTCCTACGACGCGTGTCAGGGCGGCTGCATGGCAGCCAAGTTCTTCACCGGTCTCCCGCTCGACGGCCCGGATCCGGAATGCGTACAGGGCCACGGCGAAGCGCTGCTCGGGGCAACGGCGGTGTCGCTGAGCCCCAAGCCGATGATGGACCACACCAGGCCGGTGGCGCTGCAGCACCGCTGATGGTCGTAGTCCTGGCGCTGATCCCGGTGGCCTACCTGCTCGGCACGTTCCCGAGCGCCGTGATGGTGGCGCGCAGCAAAGGGGTCGACATCACCGCCGCCGGCTCCGGGAACCCGGGAGCGTCCAACGTGGCCAGGGTGCTAGGCACAGTGTGGGGCGTCGCCGTGTTCTTCCTCGACGCACTGAAGGGTGCGATCCCGGCGGCTGTAGGACTGCTGGCCGATTGGCGGCCCGGGTGCTACGTGCTGGTCGCAGCCGCGGTGCTCGGTCACATGTTCCCGGTCACCCGCCGTCTGCATGGCGGCAAAGGTGTGGCGACCGTCGGTGGTGCGATGCTGGTGCTTCACCCAGTGGTCTCGGTGTTGCTGCTGGTGATATGGATCGCAGTGCGCAAGCTCACTGGCAAGGCCTCCTTGTCGTCGCTGGTGATCGCCGTTGGACTACCCGTGGGAGTCGCCGTGCAAGGCACTCCTGCCTGGGAGATGCTGGCGATCGTCGGGCTCGCCGTGCTGGTGATGGCGCGCCACCTAGACAACATCAAACGTCTTTTCGGCGGCACGGAACTGCCCGCTGACGCATCGCACTGAGATCGTCTGGCGCGCACACGCGAAGCATCCCGCCATCCTTGCCTCCACTGAGGCGGATGACGGGATGCCACACGACTGGGAAAAGCCTCCCGCCGGAAGGTGGACGGACCCGGTGGCGAGCCTTGAAAACTTGCTCTGACGTGAACGTCTGGAGCGATGTTCTGCACTGCGCATCTCGGTCCGTGTTCGAAACGGGACGGGCGTTTCTTCAGTCGCGCTGATGAAGCGATCTGCCCGGAGGAGACCGCTCCGTTTGGCGGTTGCAGCTCATTCTCGTTCGTACCTCCTCGACATCCACTTGATGTGCTTCGATCGGTTCGTAACGCAGGCCGAGCGACCTGTTGCCATCAACTCTCCCGCGCCAGACGGCCGCCGTCAAGACATCGGCACAACTATCTGACAGCAAAATGAGCCGTAGATCCACCGGTCGGCAGAGCAGGATGTATTCATGGGGGATGTAGTGATGGGAGATGTTCTGAGCGCCGTCGCGCTGCGCAAGTCGTTCGACAAAGTGGCGGCCGTCAACGGCATCGACGTGACGCTGCGAGCCGGCGAACGAGTCGGGCTGCTCGGACCAAACGGCGCTGGCAAGACGACGTCACTGCTGATGATGCTCGGCGCGATCCTGCCTGACTCCGGCACGATCACCATCGCCGGCCACTCGTTGCCCCGGCATCGCTCAAAGGCAATGGCCAACGTCGGATTCGTTGCCGGTTACCTGCCGCTCCCAGACCGCCTGAAAGTACGCGAGGCGCTGGGCGTGTTCGCCGGTTGGTACGGGTTGCGCAAAACCAAGCAGATCGTCGCCACGGCATTGGACAAGTTCGAAATCGGCCACCTCGGCGGCCAGTTGTGCAGTTCGCTGTCCAGTGGACAGCGAACCCTCGTCGGCATCGTCAAGGCCACGCTGCACGACCCTGCGCTGTTGGTGCTCGACGAGCCGACGGCATCGCTCGACCCCGATGTGGCGCTGCGGGTGCGCTCCGGCTTGCTGCAACACTGCCGACGCACCGGCGCGGCAATGCTGATCACGAGTCACGACATGCGCGAGGTGACGATGCTCGCGACGAGGGTGATCTTCCTCGCCCACGGCACCGTGGTGGCCAACGACACGCCCGAGAACATCGCAGCCAGCTTCGGCCACGACGACCTCGAAGGCGTGTTCCTGAACCTTGCTGAACGCCACCGGACTGGGCGGCACGGGGCTGGGCAGCACGGCACTGAACAGCACGGCACTGAACAGCACGCGGCTGGGCAGCACGGCGTCGGGCCGAGCGAGACGGTGGCATAACGATGAACCTGTACCGAATTCGGGTCGTCATCCGCCGCCACGTCTACGTGCTCTGGCGATCACCAAATCGCTGGTTCGACATAGCCTTCTGGCCGCTGATGGACGTGATCCTGTGGGGCAGCCTGGGCACCTACATCGCTCGTCAGAGCGCGACCAGCGGCGCCGCAGCACCGTTCCTGATCGCTGGGATCATGATGTTCCACGTGCTCTTCCAGAGCCAGATGGCGGTGGCTACGGGGTTCATGGAGGAGACCTGGAGCCGCAACCTGCTGAACGTGCTCACCACGCCGGTGACCGAGATCGAGTACGTCGCCGGTACCGCCGCGTTCGGCATGGCCAAGGTGCTGCTGGCACTGACCACCGTGTCACTCACCGCGTTGTACTTCTTCGGGTTCCACCTCTCCGCGATCGGCTGGTCGATCGTGCCGATCGCATCGGTTCTGGTGGTGGTCGGCTGGGCAGTCGGCATCTCCAACATCGGCGTGATGCTGCGATTCGGTCAAAGCGCGGAGATCCTCACCTGGGGCAGCAACTTCGTCCTCATGGCACTGTCCGGTGTGTTCAACCCGGTCGCCGCGC
>JBDSMK010000431.1:0-4212 GCA_039915905.1 Ilumatobacteraceae bacterium | reverse complement strand
GTGTCCGGCGCCTCCGTGAGCACCAGTCGCAGGGCCAGCATGGTGCGGGCCAGTTCGCCACCGCTCGCCACACGGGTCAGCGGCAGCAACGGCGAGCCAGGATTGGCGGCCAGCAGGAATACGACGTCGTCTCCGGGGTCCGCTTCGCCGACGGCGATCGTCAACGCCGCATCCGGCATCGCCAACGTGCGCAGATGACCCTCCACTGCGGTTGCCAGTGCACCGGCGCCCCCACGACGGACCCTGCCGACCACCGCTGCCGCGGCGCGTTCCGCGGCGACCGCTACGAGGCGATCGGATTCCAGTTCGGCGACGCGCTGCTCGTAGCCCTCCAACTCAGCAAGTCGTCGTGCACTCGCATCGCGGAACGTGATCACCTCGCCCAGCGAGTCACCATACTTGCGGCGCAGATCGCGCAGCAGTTGCCGGCGGACGCGCACCTCGGCCAACCGGATCGGATCCTCCTCGATGCTTTCGGCCGTCGAACGCAGCTCCGCGCAAACATCGGACAGTTCGGCGACCAAGGAGCGCAGTCGCGCCTGCGCCGCTACATACGGCACGCGCCCGGCCAGTTCATGTAAGGCCCGACCGATCAGGTCGGCGGCAGCGTCGTCGTCGGCCAGCAGTCCAACGGCGCGTTCGCCGGCTTCGCGGTGTTCCACCGCATCGCCCAGAGTGTCTTGCAGACGCTCCAGCTCGTCGTCCTCGTCATCGGTGGTGAGACTCGCCGCATCCAGTTCGGCGAGTTGGAACCGCAACAGATCGATCTCACGCATTCGCATCCTGGCGTCGCCACCCAGAGCTGCCAAGGCGGCATCGATCTCGGTGAGCCGGCCTCGGGCGGCGCGCAGCGGTGCCAGGTCGGTACCGACGGCGCGATCCACGGCTTCACGCTGGCGCGCCGCACCGAGCAGGCTCTGGTGAGCGTTCTGGCCATGCACGTCCACGGACCGGCTACCGAGTTCAGCGAGTTGCGCCGCGGTTGCCAGCCGGCCGTTGACGTATGCGCGGGATCGGCCTTCGGCGGGAATCACCCGCGCGACGACGAACTCCTGGTCATCTATCACGAAACGGCCTTCCACCCGCGCTTCGGCGGCGCCCTGGCGGACGATGGAGGGGTCGGAGCGGCCACCGACCAGCAAGTTGACCGCCTCGATCAACATCGTCTTGCCGGCCCCCGTTTCGCCTGTGAGCGCAGTGAGACCCGACCCGAACACCAAACCGAGAGTGTCGATCACTCCCATCGACTCGATGTGCAACTCGTGCAACATCAGCGGTCCGAGAGCCCGAACTTCGACTTCAACACCTGGTGGAAGCGCCGGTGTCCAAAGCGCACGAAACTCGCTCCATGTTCCGCCGGTCGCACCGTGACGGTGTCGGCCTCGTTGAGGTCGCCGGCCCATTGCCCGTCGATCGAGAGCACCGCCGGGCGCGGACCGAGGACTTCTATCTCCACCAGTTCGTCGGGGTCGAGTACGAGGCTGCGATCGAACAACATGTGCGGCGAAACTGGGGTGAGCAGCAACGCGCGATGGCGCGGCGAGATCACCGGGCCACGCGCCGACAACGAGTAGGCGGTCGACCCCGTCGGAGTGGCCACTATCAGCCCATCGGCCGCATAGGAGGTGAACGCGGCGCCATCGATCGTGACCAGCAGTCGCACAGTGTGACCCGGCTCGCACTTCTCGATCACTGCCTCGTTCAGCGCGGTGGCCTGGGCCATCGCTGCCCCGCCACTACCCTGAGACCAGCGGACGTCGAGCATCATCCGCTCCTCGATCTGCCATTCGCCACTGGCCGCCCCGGCGAACCACCGTTCCAGCGCTGAGGTGAGCGCCGGTGGCTCCACCTCCGTGAGATAGCCGAGCAATCCTACGTTGACGCCGATGATCGGCACCTGAGCGCCGTCGAGCAGCTTCACGGTGCGCAACATCGTGCCATCGCCACCGATGCTGATCGCCAGGTCAGCAGAGGTCGGCGCATGCTCCACGACCAGATCGGCGAGACCCAGAGCGGCTCCGTCCTCCGCGGTCGTCCATGCCCGGTGGCCTCGCTCGGCGAGCCAACCTGCTGCCGACCGCGCCAGCGCCGCTGCCTCCAGCCGATCGTGATGGGCCACCAGCAACACGTCGGTCATGGTTGGCATCTTGCTGTAGGGGTGTGGGCCGACACAAGCATCTCGATATTGCCGTGTCCACCTACCAGCGGTGACACCATCCAGCCGGACACTGCACAACCAGATGCCCTCAGCGCGTCTTGAACCTCGGCCTGGACGCGTGCGTGTATCAGTGGATCGGTGATCACTCCGTGGCCGCGGCCCACCTCGGCTCGACCGGCCTCGAACTGTGGCTTGACTAGCAGCACCATCATCCCTGCAGGCCGGCACGCACCGATCAATGCAGGTAGTACTCGGGTTATCGAGATGAACGACAAGTCGGCCACCACGATATCGACGTCGCCTCCGATCGCGGCCGGGGTGACGTCGCGGACGTGGAACCGCTCTAGCACCTGCACCCTGTTGTCGCTACGGATCCTTGGATGCAACTGACCATGACCGACATCGAGCGCCACGATCCTTGCTGCGCCACGCTGCAGGAGGCAGTCAGTGAACCCGCCAGTAGAAGCGCCGGCGTCGAGCGCAACCAGACCGGACACCTCGATTCCGAAGTGCTCCAATGCGGCGTCGAGCTTCTCTCCACCGCGACTCACAAAACGTGGCGGCGGGCCGGTCAGCTCAATGGCGTCTCCGGCGTGCACCAGGCGTGCCGGCTTGTCGGCCATCGCACCGTTGACCAGGACGCGCATCTCATCTATTGCACGGGCACCGTGAGCGCGGCTGGTCACCAGCGCCCGGCGAACCAGTTCCGCGTCGAGTCGCTGCCGACGCGCCATCTTGTGCGCCCGACCGCTCAGCTGGCTGCTTTGGCCGCCGGAGTCCGCCGCGTGGCCACACGGCCGACGCCCGAGGAAACTGTTCCAGTTGCGGTCTTCTTCGCGGGTGCCTTCTTCACTGCTGCCTTCTTCACCGGTGCCTTCTTCACCGGTGCCTTCTTCACTGCTGCCTTCTTCGCGGGTGACTTCGACGGCGGCGACGGCTTTGACGTCAGCCCGGCACGCTTAGCGAGATCCTCGATTCGCGATTCGATGTCGTCGAGTCGTCCGGCAACCAGCGCGATCTGCTTGGTCACCTCGGATCGCACTGCGGCAATCATCTGCTCGGTGGCCGCACGGCCCCGCTGAACCAGTTGATGCACTGTCTGCTCGGCATCCTTGCGACGGAGCTCTCCGGCCCTGACCATTTCCCCGACGATCCGCTCCGCAGCAGCCTGAGTCATCTCGTTGAACTGCATGCCGGCGTCGATCAGACGCTTCAGCGGAGAGGTGGAAGCCATGATTGGATCCTATCCAACGTCACTGGCCTGGGCGGTCGCGCCGGGCGACAAGGCCGGCAGCAACTTTGCAACCGCAGCCAGGTCGGCTACCGCGTAGTCCGGCGCCGGCGTCACCTTTGCCCCGGCGGCAGTCACACCCGTCCAGACCAGAGCAAACCGGCACCCGATCGCGGCGGCGAAGCGGCCATCGGTGTCGGGCCGGTCTCCGACCATCACCGCGTGGCGCGCCGCTTCGGCACCGACAGTGGATGCAACCAGCGCGACCATCGGTGGGTATGGCTTGCCGGCTACGACCGGTGTCGCACCGCCGGCCACCGCGACAGCGGCAAGGATCGCGCCGCACCCCGGGATCGGTCCGTTCGGTGTCGGATACGTCGCGTCGTCGTTGGTCCCGATCAGCCGTGCCCCGCGGCGAACCGCGGAAGCGGCGCTGCTCAATCCGTCGTAGTCGAAGTCACGGTGGAAACCGACGACCACCACATCGACGGGCCCGTGCCCGACGATCTCGGCGCCGCGCGCGCGTAGCGCCTGCACCACGCCGGGACCGCCACACACGTGGACTCTCTCGCCAGGTTGGACCAGCAGAGCCGCAGCCTGCGCCGAGGTCAGCACATCACCTTCGGCGGGGATCCCGATCGCGGCCAAAGCCTGCTGCTGGTCCTCGAGCAGCACGCTGGAGTTGTTCGTTACGAACAACACCCGGTGACCCTGAGAGCGCATTGCCGCGATGGCTTCTACCGATCCAGGTATCGGGTGATTGGCCAGCCACACGACACCGTCCAAATCGCACAAAACCACACACGGTGTTGCATCGTCGGCC
>JBDSMK010000336.1:0-8354 GCA_039915905.1 Ilumatobacteraceae bacterium | reverse complement strand
GGAGCGCGACACCCGCCGCTCGACCATCGAGATGTGGATGTCGGGTCGGCGCCAAGCGATGACCAACGCAGGGAGCCCACCCCCAGATCCAAGATCCACAAGCGTGCTCGCGTCAAGCGGTAGGGCATCCACGAACCTGTCGGCATGAGCCACGGCCTCGATCAGTGACGCCTCACCGATGCCGCCTCGTCGGCGGATGACCTCCAACGCCTCGAGCAGCGGACCATCCGACGCCGACGGTCCGCTGTTCATCGCGGCTGGTCAGCCCGGTATCGGATCGACGATCACCCGACGATTCGGATCCTCACCTTCGGAGCGAGTGGACACGCCGTCGATCTCCGACAGAGTGTCGTGGATCACCTTGCGGTCGGCTGAGGACATCGGCTCAAGTGCCCGCGACGTGCCGGCGGATTTCACCTCGTCAGCAACCTGCGTGGCGAAACGGCTCAGCGCCTCCCGACGACGAACTCGGTAGCCACCTACGTCAACGCGCAGCCGGGTCTCGTGATCTCCGAGTCGGCGCTGGGAGGCGACCCTTGTCAGATCTTGAACAGCCTGCAAAGTTGCCCCACGTGGCCCTACCAGCAGACCGAGGTCATGGCCATGTACCTGGATCTCCAGGTCATCACCATCTTCAGCCAGTTCGGTGGTGCCTTGCAATCCGAAGGCAACGATCAGTTGGTCTACGAACTGCCGGGCCTGCTCTCCTACCTGCGCTGGTGTCACAGTACTGGTCTCCTTGCTTGACTCTCTCGGCTCAGTTGAACTACTGGACGCTGGCGGCTTCGGTTGGCGTGTCCGCGCCGGACGGGGGACCTGTGGGGTGGATTCAGCTGCGGCGGCTACTGCCGATACCGGCTCGGCGTCGGTATTGCCGCCGTCGGCAGAGTCTGCGCCGTCGGCAGAATCGGACTTCTTGCGACGACGGTCGCGTCGGTCGACCTTCTGACGAGCTTGTGTGGGACGCACCCTGGCGCGGACGCGGGCCTCGCCACGGACTCGCCCGAACAGGCCAGCCTTAGGTTCTTCCAAGATCTCGAACTCAGCGTCCTCTTCGCCTACCCCGAGTTCGTCGAGCGCCAGCCCCCTGGCCTCTTCCAGGCTTCGTGCAGTTGTTTCCACCCATTCCATCGTCTGCTCCTACTTCTTCTTTGGCGGCCGAGGGGAATCGGGTCGCCACGCGCGGCCGGTGGATGCCGGCCGCCCTGACCCGGTTGGCCGGTTCTTTGGTGCGGTTGTTCGCTTGTTGTCTGAGGCCGGGGCGGCCGATTTCGAGGATCCGGATGCACCCTTGGCCGGTGCACCCTTGGCCGGTGCACCCTTACTCGGTGCACCCTTACTCGGTGCACCCTTGGCCGGGATCTCCTTGGCCCCACCGCCCTTGGCGGAAGCCAAGTCGCGTCGTGCTTGGGCAAACATCCCGCCGCCACCGCCGTCCTTCTTGGCAATCTCCCGGGCGGCTTCGCCAGCCTTCATTGCCTGGCGTCCGAGTGATTCCTCGCCATGGTAGAACTTGCGCGTTATGTAAGCCTGAAGCCCGATACGGAAGATCGCCTGGGCCATGTAATAAACCACCAGACCGGTGAGATAGAACACCAGGAACACGGCGAACACCACCGGCAGGTACTGCATCAGCTTCTGCTGTGTGGCAGACATCGTCGGCGCGACAGTGGCGCGAGCAGCGATCATCCGCTGCTGCAGGAAATACAACGCACCGAGAGCGATGACCAACAGCGCGTAGACAAGGCCTTTGCCGAACGACTCACCGATCACCCCGGCGGGGCGCTTGGCCAAATCGAGACCCCACGACAACATCTCGGTCTTACCGATGAGTGACCGGTACAGCTGACTGGAATGCTCGAGGTACTTCGGTGCGAAGTGTCCTGTTGAGTCCTTGTCGGTCAAGCCGTAGAGAACACGGAACAAGATGATGAACACTGGGAACTGCAATACGAGAGGAAGGCACGAGGCCAGCGGATTGACCTTGTGCTCCTGGTAGAGCTTCATCATCTCTTCGTTGAGCTTCTGACGATCGCCGCGATGCTCTTGCTGCAGCTTGCGCATCTGCGGTTGGAGACGTTGCATCTCCAGCATCCCCTTGGTGCTCTTCAACACCAGTGGGGCAGTGACGATCATGACCACCAGCGCGATCATCGAGATCGCGACGATGTAGTTGTGTGTGAAGCTATAGAACCACGCAAGCAACTTCGCAGGCGGCTCGTACAGGCCGATGGCCAGCATCTGCGTTACCTCTTTCGACGTGAGCTTCGGCGGGAAGCTCGGGGAGAAGGTTCAGGGACGGGATCCCAACCGGACGGACCGAATGGCCTGCAGCGCAACAAGCGACGGATGCTGAGCCAAAGACCGTGGCGGGAGCCGTGCACGCGCAATGACTCCACCGCGTACTCCGAGCACGACGGCGAGAAGCGGCACGGCGAAGGGCGACCCTCGAACGCCCGCTGGTAGCGCTGCACCCAACGGATCAGGAAGCCGCTCGTATCGAGATCCTCTCCAGCAGGCTTCGCAGGTCGAACTCCAGTTCGCTCGACAACCGCGATCCGTCGCCGCTGCGCGCGCCGAACAGGTACAGGCCTGGGGGCAGCGACGAAGCGGTGAGGAGATGCCGCAACCTGCGCCGCAGACGATTGCGTACGACGGCCGGTCCGAGGGCGCGTCCGAACGCAAAGGCCACCCGCGGGGGAGTGAGCGTGGGGTCGAGGACGAATGTGCACCACAGGGCACCGGCCCGAGCGCGCCTGCCTTCGGCAGAAAGTCGCCGGAAGGCGCTGCGCTCTCGGATACGCCAGGTCAAGCCGACAGCTTGTGGCGGCCCTTGTCGCGGCGGGCCTTGAGCACTGCTCGGCCAGCCCGCGTGCTCATCCGCTGGCGGAAGCCATGCTTCTTGGCACGACGTCGGTTGTTCGGTTGAAATGTGCGTTTCACGCAGCCCTCCTTGTGCTGCGCCCGGGATCGGCGGAGCTGCTGGTACGAAAGGATCAATCCTGGCACGTCAGCAGGAGCTGCGCGACAAGCCAGCCAAAGGCTACGGTCCCGGATTCCACCCACCAACATCACCGGCACCGATGTCTGCACGTAGTCAACGCTGAAACCACGCGCGGATCAGGCTGGTAGCGTGCCGTTTCCGCACAGTAGTCGTCCACACCATGTGGACAACACTGTGGATGACGACTCGGTGACGCAGAGGGAGGTGCTGGTGGGAGAGGCCGATCAGGTGTGGATAGCTGTCGCTCAACTGCTCCGCGCCCAGGTGTCGGAGGCTGTCTGGCTGTCCACCTTCCAAGACGTGGTTGCCCTGACCAGCGAGGCCGACCAGTTGCGCGTCAGCGCCCCGAACAGCCACGTCCGCGATCGCATCCTGTCTCGCTACCTGCCTCTGGTGCGCGATGCGCTGGAAGAGATCGGTAGCGCCGGGCGCCACCTGGTGGTCGAGATACAGCTGCTCGAGTCGTTACCCGAGGAAGCCCCGGAAGCGACCAGCACGGAAGCCCCCACCAGCCCCACCACCACGTTTGAACCTTCACGCCACAGCGGCCCATCGGACGTCGGCGGAATGAACCCGCGGTACACCTTCGACGACTTCGTCAAGGGCGCCTCCAATCAGTTCGCCCTTGCCGCTGCACAACGCGTAGCCGAAACCCCAGGTCGCTCGTACAACCCGCTGTTCATCTATGGGGCAGCCGGTCTCGGCAAGACCCATCTCCTGCACGCCATTGGTCATTACGTACATCACCACTACCAGCACGACATCGTGCGCTACGTGAGCACCGAGACGTTCCTAAACGAGTACGTCGATGCGATCCGCACCAACACCACGGCGAACTTCAAGCGGAGGTACCGCGACATCGACGTGCTGCTGATCGATGACATCCAGTTCATGGAGGGCAAGGAGGGCTTGCAGGAGGAGTTCTTTCACACCTTCAACTCGCTCCACGGTGCCAACAAGCAGATCGTGATTTCCAGTGACCGTATGCCCGACGGGATACCGAGCCTCGAGGAGCGACTGCTCGGCAGGTTCAAATGGGGCTTGATCACCGATGTCCAACCACCTGATCTGGAAACCAGGCTGGCCATCCTGCGCAACAAATCTGAGCGCGACAACAGTCCGGTTCCATCGGAAACACTGGAGTTCATCGCCTCGAGGATCAGCACCAACATCCGTGAACTGGAGGGGGCTCTGATAAGGGTCACCGCTTACGCCAGCTTGAACCACGTACCGATCACCACCCATCTCGCGGAGCAGCAGCTCGGCGACCTGATCAACCAGAACTACCTCAAACCGCGCTCTGACGAGGAGTTGCTGACAGAAATAGCTGGAATCCTCGGCTACAGCGTGGAGGCACTGCGCGGCAAGAACCGCCAGCGCCCGCTGGTTACCGCGAGACAGACCGCGATGTACGTCTTCCGCGATCTCACCGATCTGAGCTACCCGGCGATCGCGCGACTTTTCGGCGGTCGCGATCACACCACGGTGATCCACGCAGTCGACAAGATCCAACGGCTGATGAAGGAACGCAAGCAGATCTACGACCAGGTCACCGACTTGGTGCACAGACTGAAGAAGGCCTGAGCCACACTGTGGATGACGTTGTGGGCCAAGACGTTCGAACCGGGGGACAACTCCCGTTCGTCCACCGAATCACAACGGGGTCATTTCCGAGCTGTGGAGCGGGCATGTTTGCCTGGGGACAGCACAAAGCACCACACGCTGGCCTGATTAGGTGTTATGCACAATCCACAGCACCTATTAGAACTATTACCTTTTTGAACACGATCAAGTGAGAAAGGCAACCCTGTGAAGTTTCGTTGCGAACGTGAAGTGCTGGCCGAAGCCTTGACCACCGCGGGACGCGCCGCGACCGGACGTAGCGCATCGCTGCCCGTGTTGCAGGGTGTCCGCCTCGAACTTGTCGGCGACACGCTCACCGTCACCGGAACAGACTTGGACCTGACAATCCAGCTCAGCCTGGGTGTCGGTGGTGAGAGTGACGGCGGTGTCGTTCTCCCGGCGCGTCTGGCTGTGGAGATCGTCCGTTCCATGGGCCCAGGAAAAGTGGAGGTGTCCGTCGGCGCCGACGATGTGAGCATCAGCGGGGGCAGGTCGCAGTTCAGTGTGCGGCCGTTGTCGTTCGATGATTACCCGAAGCTCCCGGCCCCGGCCTCCGAATCGGTCACCCTGCCGGCAGCAGAGTTCGGCGAGGCGCTGCGGCAGGTTGTCCGCGCTGCCAGCACCGACGACAACCGCCCGATACTCACCGGCGTGCTGCTGGCCGCCGAGAGCGAAGGTTTGCGCATGGTTGCGACAGACTCCTACCGCCTGGCGGTACGTGACCTTGCCAATCAGCGGGTGCTGGCTGAGGGTCGAAAGGTGCTTGTTCCAGGTCGGGCGCTGAACGAACTGCAACGTCTGGTCGGTGGTGCAGGCGACTTGTTGCTGCGTCTCGGCGAGCGGGATGTGACGTTCGAGGTGGCGGGAACGTCGCTCACCACCCGGCTGATCGAGGGCGAGTTCCCCAACTATCGCCAGTTGATCCCGCCGAGTCATCCGAACACGCTCACGGTCGGGCGCGAACCGTTGTTGGAGGCCATTCGCCGGGTGAAGATCCTGGCCAAGGACGCCACACCGGTGCGGTTGCACCTCGCGCCGGACGTGCTGCGTCTGCTTGCCGTCACCCAGGACATCGGCAACGCCTCGGAGGAGGTGGACGCGAGCTACGTCGGCACCGAGTTGACCGTCGCGTTCAACCCGGACTACCTAGCGGCCGGGGTGGAGGCCTGCACCGGTGAGCTGGTCACGTTGTCAACCCTCGATGCACTGAAGCCCGCGATTGTTCGCGGCGTCGAAGACCCGGACTACCTGTACTTGTTGATGCCCGTCCGCGTGCCGTGAGCGGCGAAGGGTGCGGTGCCGCTTGATCGTCTCACGGTTGGAGCTCGTCGACTTTCGCAATTACTCGTCGTCCACGTTCTCGTTCCAACCGGGCATCACAGCCGTTGTCGGGCTGAACGGGCAGGGCAAGACGAACCTGGCGGAGGCGTTGGCTTTCCTTGCATCGCTGGACAGTTTTCGCGGTGCACCGACGGAGGCGATGATCCGTGTGGGAGCCGACAGCAGCGTGGTGCGAGCCACAATCGTGCACGACGACGGTCGCGAGTTGCTGGTGGAAGTGGAGCTGAATCGTCAAGGGCGAAACAGGGTGCAGGTCAACAGGCAGCGCCTCGGGCGGACGCGCGACCTGCTCGGTGTGATGCGCGTCAGTGTGTTCTCGCCCGATGATCTGGCGCTGGTGAAGGGCGGACCGCAGGAACGGAGGCGGTTCCTGGATGACACTCTGGTGTCGCTGGCGCTGAAGTACGACGCGCTGCGTCTCGAGTTGGAGCGCATCGTCAAGCAACGCAACACCTTGCTGAAGCAGGTTGGCGGGCGTCTGGACGCGGCGGCTGCCACCACGTTGGACGTGTGGGATTCGAAGCTCGCCGAGATCGGTGACAGCTTCGGTCATGCCCGAGCAGTGCTGGTCGCCAGATTGTCACCGATGGTCACCGCCGCGTACGAGCAACTCGCGGACCGTGCCACCGCTGTGGACCTGCGATACGAGCCGGCCTGGCGGATGCACGGTTTGGCGGCTGCGTTGGCTGCGGCGCGCAGCGACGATGTGCGTCGTGCGTCGACCACCGTCGGCCCGCAGCGTGACGATCTGGAGCTGTCGATCGGTGGGCTGCCGGCGAGGACCCACGCCTCGCAGGGCGAGCAACGCACGTTGGCCTTGGCGCTGCGACTAGCTGCTCATCGTTTGGTTGCCGAACGCGTTTCCAGTGTGCCGCTGCTGATCCTCGACGACGTGCTCAGCGAACTCGACGCTCATCGTGGCGCAGCGCTGCTGGATCACCTGCCGGCCGGACAGGTGATCCTGACTACCGCCGGGGCCCTGCCGCAGGCTGCCCATCCCGACGCGGTGATCACCATCGCCGCAGGAGCGGTGGCGTCGTGAACCCCAACGGTTCTAGCGGGTCTGGCGCCAGCGGGTCTGGTTCTGGCGGGTCTGGTTCTGGCGGGTCTGGTTCTGGCGCGGTGCGGCGTGGATGGCGCGGTGACGGCGGTGCGGAGGACGAGGGCAAGCCGTCTGGTTCCTCGGGTCGGCAACCCGTGGCCCTCAGCGACAGCCTCGGCGCTGTGGTGCGCTCACTGCGCAACGACCAGTCCGGTGCAGCAGGGGCTGGCTCCGCGGCAGCGATCGGCGGAGTTTTCGGCCGGTGGGAGGATGCCGTCGGAAGTGCCGTCGCTGCCCACGTGCAACCAGTGAAGCTCGACGGACGCACCCTCGTGGTGGAGGTCGACGAGCCGGGCTGGGCTACTCAGCTTCGCTTCCTGGAGGGCACCTTGCGAGCCAAGTTACTGGAGGTCGCCGGGGCCGTAGTCGACAAGGTCGAAGTGCGCATCAAACGCCGCTGAGGGCCCAGCCAGATGGCGTCGTTCCGCCTCTCTGCGACACCCCTGCGATAGGATGAAGGAACTTCGCGACGACGGCTGCGGCGCCCACCAGGCCCGCCTAAGCCAACGCATCGCCTACACAACAGTGCAGCTCACCCTGCCCTTCTTGGGAAACTGATCGAGGTACGTGTGTCGTCGGACGCCAAACAACCGAATGCAGATTACGGAGCCAAGGACATCCAGGTTCTGGAAGGCCTTGACCCGGTCCGCAAGCGGCCGGGGATGTACATCGGTTCCACGGGTCTCGCTGGGCTCCACCACCTGATCTGGGAGGTGGTCGACAACTCTGTAGACGAGGCGATGGCAGGTCATTGCGACCGCATCGGAGTCACCCTGATGGCCGACGGCGGCTGCAGAGTGGACGACAACGGCCGTGGGGTCCCCGTTGCCCCAATGCTCTCGGGCCCACACAAGGGCAAGAGCGCAGCCGAGGTGGTGCTCACCGTGCTGCATGCCGGCGGCAAGTTCGGTGGTGGCGGCTACAAGGTGTCCGGCGGACTTCACGGTGTCGGTGTCAGCGTGGTCAACGCGCTCAGCGAACGCCTGGTCCTCGAGGTAGACCGTGGTGGGCAGCATTACCGCCAGGAATTCGCCAAGGGCGGTAAGCCGCAGGGAAAGATCGAGATCGTCGGTCCTACGCCGCCACATGCCCGTACAACCGGAACCACGGTCAGCTTCTGGCCGGACCCCATCGTGTTCGTTGCCGAGGGAACCGAGTTCGTCAGTCGGACGGTGCTGGAGCGGCTGCAGACAACGGCGTTTCTCAACAAGAACTTGCAGATCGTGTTCCGTGACGAACGCGAGGGCCACGAGCCGAAAGAGGTTATCTACCAGTACAAGGGCG
>JBDSMK010000324.1:0-6936 GCA_039915905.1 Ilumatobacteraceae bacterium | reverse complement strand
GCAATGGACAAGGCCGTCGCCGTCGCCGGGCAACCGCTGCGACCGTTCGCCGCGATCGTCAGAACCGCGGCGTTGCTCACTCGCTGGGCGCGCAGCGTTCAGCGCACCGATCCGGCCATCGAACCGGACATCGATCCGGAATTCGATCCCGCTGGCGATCTGGCTGGCGATCCCGCTGGCGATCTGGCCGTCGGCCGGGCCAAAGCCACCAGCTACCAGGTGATGCAACTCGCCCAATTGTTGGCTGCGGCTGTGGATCTCACCGCTGTGCAATTGGCGGCAGCTTCCGCGGCCAACGGACAGGTCACTCCCGATCCGGCCACCCTGGTAGCCGCGATTTCCGCCCGCGCCAAACAGTTCGATGGTGACAGCGCCCTTGTCGCGCTCGTCGACCGGCTTCCGGTGCCGGGCGTGGAGCTGGCCTGCGCAGCCGGATCAGACGATGTACTCGCCGGCCTGTATGCCGCGACCTACCAACGCGGCGCAGCGCCCGCACAGGCACAGGCACAGACACAGGCACCCGGCACCACGCGCGTAGGGCCGGTGTGCGCCGCCTTGTGGTCGGTCCTTGCGGCACAGGCCCGGCTCCTGTCCACGGCGCCGCCGCCGACCGATCCTCCTGCCGTCGGCGAGCTCGGCTTCACCGCCTTGCGCGAGACGATCCGCGGCTGCACCGACGAGCGCGCCGTGGCGACGGTGCTGCACAATGTCGATCGCCGCTCGGCAAGCGTCCACCTCGGTATTGCGGCCGCCCTGCCGAGCCGCCTGAAATACCTGCGAATCGCCGGCTCGAACGTAAGCCCGTTGAGCCTGCCTCCGACGGAACTTGCCTACGACGGCCCGCGCTTCACCGCCGTCGGCCTCGTCGCACACGGCGACTCCCTACCGGCGCGGACCAAGCTGGCCGGAAGCGACCTGGCGAACTTCTCAGCCTTCCTCTCCCAGCGATGGAGGGCCAACGACTGGATGTGGGGTCGCCTGGACGCAGCCAAGAGCACGGTCGACATGATCACCAGCCCCGGCAGGATGCGCGCCACGAGCGACAACCTGAGAACCGTCGAACAGCTCGTCACCTCGCCGATGCCGCGCTCGGCAGACGTGCCAGAAGGGTGGAGCAAGGAACTGGACGCTGCCACCGCGCAACTTTGGTCGGTGCATCGCAACGAGGTTGCCCGCGAGCTGGTTGAAGAACTTGACAGCGTCGCCGACGGGAGGCTGACCACCACCAAGCGACTGCTGGTACTGCGTCGCCAGTGGGAGATCCTGACCGAGGAACTGCCCATCGTGCTCCGTTCCCCGCTTCGTCCGGTGCAGGCCACCGAGAGTTCGACCGCGAACGTCGATGATCTGCCGCCAACCGTGAGCGACGCGATCGACGCTTACCAGCGCTCGCCTCGCGCGTTCGGCGATGTGTGGGGGATGCGTTGGTCCACCGCACTGGGAATTCGCACGGCGTACGAGTTCTGGGCCGCCACTCGGCCGACCGCATTGTGGAAGCGAGCGGCGCGTTCGCCGTTGAAACCGTTGCCGATGTCCATTCTCGGGTCGCTGCTAGCACGCAACAGGGGCCTGTTGGCATTGGCACTGGCATTCAATTTTGTGCTCCTGCCCCGGCTGCACGGCGGCGGCGCATGGACGGTGCTGGTCGTGGGCGTCGTCGGCACCTTCGCCCTCGGCAAGCTGTACACGACACGTAACAATCGCGGCCGGATCACGCCACTGGAACGCTTTGGGCGGTTGTACCAACTGGGCGCGGCATTGTCGTTCGTTGTCGGCGCGACGATCCTGACGTCTTCACGGCTACATCACTGGCTGTACGGACTGCCGTCCGACACGGTGTTGACCACCTTCAACCGCCACCTGGTCAACCCGTACGTACTGCTCAGCGCAGCGACCACGTTCGTGTCCACTGCGCTGCTGTGGTGCTGGGCAAGGTGGCGGTGGCGGCTGTTGGCTGCAGCCTCAGTTGGTGTGGTTGCCGCGTTCTGGGCGGTGCTGTCGCGTATGCAACACCGACCCGACGCTTCACGGTGGACATTGCTCGGCTTCGCCTTTGCCTCGATGGCCTGGGCCGCGGTGGTTGCATTGACGCTGACCACCACGATCGCCCACCTCGCTTTCCGGCAGAACTGGCGGATCGCCGAATTCGATCGTGACTGATCAGCGCTACGGACCGGACCGTGAAGACCGGCCCCGGGCCACCGGGATGGTCCACCGAACGCTGTAGTTCAGTCAGCAGTGTCCTGCGGCGTGAGACCCAACGACAGGCTGTTCATGCAGTACCTCTGGCCGGTCGGCTCCGGACCGTCAGGGAACACGTGGCCGAGGTGAGAACCACAAGCCCTGCAACGCACCTCGATGCGCACCATCCCCATGGTTCGGTCTTCCAGCAGTTCCACTGCATCGTCGGATTTGGCTGCATAGAAGCTGGGCCAGCCGCAATGCGAGGAGAACTTCGTGTCCGAATCGAACAACTCCGCACCGCAGGCCGCGCAGTGGTAGGTGCCGTCGATGTCGGTGTGCAGGTATTCGCCTGTGCCAGGCCGTTCGGTGCCTGCCTCGCGTAACACGTGGTACTGCTCGGGCGAGAGCACCTCACGCCACTCTGCCTCGGTGCGTTGGATCTGGGCCATGTCGACTCCTTGCTCACCAACAACAGTACCGGCGCATTACCTACTGGCGGGTAGCGCGCCGGGCCGGGGTGAACGTCACGGGCATCGTTCGCACCCCGGCGATGAAGTTCGATGCCAGCACCTCGGGAGTGCCGGCCGGTGCCAGATCTGGCATGCGGGTCAGCAGTTCGCGCAGCATCGCCGATATTTCAATGCGGGCGACGTGCATCCCCAGGCACAGGTGCGGTCCGCCGCCGCCGAATGCGACGTGCGGATTGGGGTCGCGGCCGACGTCGAACCTGTCAGCGTCGGCGAACACGGCTGCGTCGCGGTTGGCGCTGCCGTAGAACATAATCAACTTGTCGCCGGCCTTCACCGGCGTGTTGCTGAGCGTGGTGTCAGCCATCGCGGTTCGGCGGAAGTTGACGACCGGCGACGAGTAGCGCAGCATTTCCTCGATTGCGGTGGGCAGCAACCCGTCGAGGTCGGCGGTCAACCGGCTGCACTGATCCGGATGGTCGAACAACAGTTGAATTCCGGCTGCCAACAGGTTGCGGGTGGTGTCACCGCCGGCGTTGACCAGCAGCAAGAAGAACCACTGGAACTCGGCGTCGGTCAATCGGTCACCGTCCACCTCAGCCTGGATCAGGGTGGTCGCGATGTCGTCGCCGGGCTCGCGCCGCTTCAGCTCGGCCACCTGTTGGGCGTAACCGAGCATCTCGGCGATCGCAGCGCCCTTGACCTCCGGCGGTGCGACCGTCTCGTCGGTGGTGTGCATGATCTCTGTCAGCTCGTACAACCGTTCGCCATCGGCTCGGGGCATGCCCATCAACTCGGCGATCAGTCCAGAAGGGAGGCGTCCGGTGACATCGTGAACGAGGTCGCATGATCCGCGCTCGATCACGTCGTCGATGATGTCCGCCGACAGCGCCGCGATACGCCCCGCCAGTAGCTGCGAGTTGCGCGGGGTGAAACCTCGGCTGACCAGCAACTTGAACCGGTCGTGCTGCGGTGGATCCATCGTCAGCATCATCTGGCGTTGGGCGGCGAGCGCGGCATCGTCGGATTCCGCCATCATCACGCCGCGTGCGTACGAACTGAACAGCTTGGGTTGCCTGCTGATCGTGCGGACGTCGTCGTAGGTGCTTATAGCCCAGAAGCCGGGGCCATCAGTCTCCTCGTGCCAAAACACCGGATGGTTGGCTCGCAACCAGGCGTACTGTCCCCACGGGTGACCATGAGCGTATGAACTGGCGGAGACGAGGTCGATGTGCATGGATCCCCCTAGTAGGTCGTGTATCAGTGGCCGGTGAACACGGCCGGCCGGCGCTCCAAGAACGAGGCGACGCCCTCTCGATGGTCGTCGCTCTTGAAGCACGCCGCCAGCGCAGCGGTGTGGCGGGCCATGTGTTCATCCACCGGCGCGGCGAGGCCGTCGTACACCAGACCCTTGAGCAACTTCAGGCTGTGCGGAGAACCGGCGGCCACTGCGCCGGCCAGCGCTGCGACCCGCCCAGGCAACTCGTCGGAGGCGACCACATCGAGTACGTAGCCGAGCCGTGCGGCCTCGGCGGCGTCGATGATCTCGCCCGTATAGGTCAACCGCAGAGCCTGTTGAAGGCCGACGATGCGGGGCAGCAGCCACGTGCCGGCACCAGTGTCGGGAACAAGGCCGCGGTGCACGAAGTTCCAGCCGAAACGAGCGTTGCTCGAGGCCAAACGCAGATCGCACTGCGAAGTGAACTCGGCGCCCATCCCGATGGCCGGGCCGTCGATGGCGCATATCGTCGGCTTCGGACACTCCACGATCGGCCACCACTTGTGCCGTTCCTCGGCGCTGCCACGCAGGCCCCTGGTGGCACCCGGCACCGTTGCCAGGTCGGCAAGATCGGTGCCAGCGCAGAACGCCCCAGGTACACCGGTGATCACCACCACAGTGGTGTCGGCATCGGCACCTGCCACACCTACTGCCTCGATGAAGTCACCGAGCATCGCGTAGGTCATGGCGTTGCGTTTCGCGGGTCGGTCGATCGTGATGGTGCCGACCTTGCCGTCCGTCTCGTAGCGGATGTGTTCGCTCATGCAACGACCGTAACGGAGCAGGTCGCCTGCCTCCGCAGCGGCTCCCCCCTCCCACCGTGGTGAGCGGTGAGACCGCCTGCTGCGCACACCGCTCACCGGACGGCCGGCCTCTGCGGTGCCGGGTACCCCTGGTGAGCGGTGAGACCGCCTGCTGCGCACACTGCTCGCCGAGCCGCGGAACCTTCGATGCCATCATGGCGGGAAGGATTAGGACGCGACAGGCCACCGGATCGAACACCCCGATCTGGGGCAAGGACCGGGTAGCGAAAGCAAACCGACGGGAGTCAATTCGATGAAACTGCGCGTCGCCCTGGTCGGCGGACCGATGTACGACCGTCTGTACGACGTGCTCGATCGCAGCGCCGTGGAGGTCGTTATCCATGCCGACCATCCAACGCTCAACCGGGCCGCCGCCGAACTTCTGAGCCGAGGCGAGCGGATCGATCTGCTGTGCACCCACTCCAAGTACGCGCCCTCGCAAGCAGCGTGGTTGACGCCCCTCGACGAGTTCGTTTCGCCGGCAAGAATGGACGATCTGGCACCGGCTGCCGTGGGGCTGTGCCGCTTTCGTGGAGCGTTGTTGTGCTTGCCGCGCAACATCGATGTGCGGGTCATGTGGGTGCGCCGCGATCGCGGTGCGGCACCGGCGACGTGGGCAGATCTGCTGGCCGGCCACCTGACGTTCGGTTTCCCAGGCCGCGAGTCCGGACTGTTCGGGATGTTCTACGAACTCGTCCGAGACTACGGTGGACATCTGTTCGATAGCGAGAACCGGCCGACGATGCAGTCGGCCGAAGCTGAAGCTGCGGTGCAGACGCTGGTCGAACTGGCCCAACGCGCGCCGGCCGACCTTGTCGAGTGGCACTACGACGAGGTGGACGCTGCTTTGATCGAGGGACGAGTCGACGCCGCTGCCACATGGCCGGGTGGCTTTGCCGGGGTGCGCCGATCGCCGCACTATCGCAACCTCGACGTACACCCATACCCGGGCGGACCGCTCGGGCGATACTCGTACTCGGGCTGCCATGCCTTTGCCATCCCGACGACGTGCGGCGATTTGCCGGCCGCCATTGAGCTGCTGCACGTGGTGACGTCGCCGAACAGTGCGCGCCACGACTCAGGGAGCGGGTCGGTTCCTGCCAGCATGACAGCCTTCGCCGCTGTCGAACCGCTCGACTACACCGACGCGCGCCGGCTTCGGATCACTCGGGACACCATTGCTACGGCGATGATCACCTATCCGTCACTGACGAACTTCCCGGAGATCGAAAACGCCGGTTGGGCGGCGATCAACGCTGCCCTGGGCGGGATGTTGACACCTCACCGGTGCGTAGAAAAGCTGCAAGCCGCGGCACAAGCGGCGTTGGGCATGTGACGGGTGTGACCCTTGGGAGTGCCGCCCGGGCAACCGGCGAACGTGGTCAGCGCGGGTCACTGGGGCACGGGGCCGAAGCGCTCAGCAGTCCTTCGGCGCGTAACGCCTCCCACAACGCCGCCGGGATCTTGATGTCCAGCATCTTGGCGCTGTCGTCGATCTCCCCAGCGGAGCGGGCCCCCGCCAGTACGCATGCCACAGCCGGATGTGCCAGCGGGAACTGCAGCGCGGCGGCACGCAGTGGCACGTTGAAAGTGGTGCAGACCGCCGCCAACCGGCTGGCCCTGGCGAGCACGTCGTCGGGTGCCGGGATGTAGTCGTACGGCGCGCCGGGTAGCGGGTTCGCCAGCACGCCGCTGTTGAACACGCCCCCGATGACCACCGCTACGTCCATTGCCAAGCAAGCCGGAAGCAGGTCCTCTAGCGCCGTCTGGTCAAGCAGCGTGTATCGGCCGGCCAGCAGCACGCAGTCGATGTCACCATCGGTCACGAAGCGGGTGAGCATCGCCGACTGGTTCATCCCGGCGCCGATCGCTCCGACGACGCCCTCCGCCCGCCACTGCCTGAGCACCGGCAACGCCTCGCCCAGCGCTTGCTCGAAATGATCGTCGGGGTCGTGGAGGTAGACGATGTCGATCCGGTCGCGTCCGAGGCGCACCAGGCTCTCCTCCAACGAGCGGCGCACCCCATCGGCACTGAAGTCGAACACCGGGTTGACCTGCGGCACGCCACGGAAGATCGAGCTTGGATCCGCAGGCGCGTCGGCGCGCAGCAGGCGGCCGACCTTGGTGGAGATCACCAGCGGCGCGCCTCCGACAGCGGAGTCGGCCGAGCGCTCGGCCGCTGCACGCAGTGCGTCGCCGAGGC
>JBDSMK010000316.1:0-3400 GCA_039915905.1 Ilumatobacteraceae bacterium | reverse complement strand
AGCTCTGAAGCGTGCTCCAGTAAGGCTTGGTGAACTCATCACGCAGCACGGGGTTCCAGTCGGTCTTCACCGTCTCATTGTCGGCCTTCGCCGTCTGATTGTCGGCTTTCGCCGTTGCGTTGTCAGTCCTCGCCGGCAGGCGGCTCAACAGTTGGTGCCGCACGGATACCGTTGGCGACCATGAACGACATCCTCGACGTGGACCTGTTGGCGTTCGAGAACGGATCGCCCGTGCAACGGCGTGCGGTGGTCGACGGGGCCCGGCGCAGCCTGGCAACCGGTTTCGTCTACACCAGCCACGACGTCTCCGAGGACTTGCTCGACAGCGCCTATGCGATGCTGCGCGAGTTCTTCGAGCTGCCTCAGGAGACCAAACAGCAGTACACAGCGCCGGAGACTCACGGCCAGACCGGTTACACCGGGTTGCTGGTGGAGACCGCCGCCGCCAGCGACGTGCCGGACTGGAAGGAGATGCTCAACTGGGGCCGCACGCTGCCGGTCGGCCATCCGCTACGCGACCGCCACCCGCACCGTTATGGGCCGCAGGTGCTGCCGGAGCAGGCGGTGCCCGGAATCACCGCCGTGCTCAACCACTTCCACGACAGCATCGAGAACCTGCAGCGACGCTTCCTGCGGGTGATTGCCGAGGGCATCGGCTGCCACGAGTCGCTGTTCGACGAGATGACCACCAACGGCGCCACCCTCACCAGGGCGATCCGCTACCCACCGATGACCGAGTCGCCCGGCGGCACGCACGTGTGGGCCGGCGCACACGGCGACATAAACCTGATCACCGCGTTACCGCGAGCTACAGCTCCCGGGCTCCAGGTCAGCGTGGGCGGGAACTGGGTCGATGCCGTCGCACCCGACGGTCAGGTGATCATCAACACAGGGATGATGCTGGAACGGCTGACCAACGGCGTGATCCCCACCGGTGTGCACCGGGTGGTCGCGTCACCGGGGTTCACCGGCGAGCGCTACAGCGTGGTGCAGTTCTGCCACCCGACCCCTTGGACGCTGCTCGATCCGCTGGCCAGTTGCATCACACCTGAGCACCCGCAGCGCTACTCCGGAATGGTCAGCGCCGACGCCCTCGACCTCGTTCTGTACGAGATCAACCTGGTGGAGTCGGCCCGTCGCGTCGGTTGACGCCGATACCGTTGAGCGTTCATGGCTAGGACAGGTGACGTAGTAGTCGCGGTCGACATCGGCGGCACCAAGTTCGCTGTCGGCTTGATGACGATGCAGGGTGAGCTGATCGACCGCGACCTGGCGCTGGTGGACCACGACCTCAACCCGACCGCGTTGTATGCCGTGCTCGACGAGTTGATCCAGTCCCAGTTGGCCAGGGCGCGCGAGCACCACGGGTTGCGGCCCGTGGCTGTGGGCATCGGTAGTGCCGGCCCGCTGTCGCCCAACGCCGAGGAGGTCTCGCCGCTCAACATCGGGGCCTGGCGCGACTTTCCACTGCGTGCTCAGGTAGTGGCGTCCACCAGCCTGGCGGTCTATGCCGACCTCGACGCCAAGGCACTGGCGCTGGCAGAGGGCTGGCTCGGGGCAGCCGTGGGTCACGATAACTTCCTGGCGATGGTGGTCTCCACCGGTGTCGGCGGTGGCATCGTGCTCAATGGTCAGCTGCTCGACGGTGCCACCGGCAACGCCGGCCACATCGGCCATGTGATCGTTGAGCCCAACGGCCGGCGCTGCCCCTGCGGCTCGCGGGGCTGTCTCGAGGCGGAGGCCTCCGGGGCCTCGATCATGGCCATCACCGGACGTCCGGCCACCGAACCGACCTACGAGATCATGCAGCGCACCGGGCGCCTGGTGGGCAGTGCGGTGGCGTCGGTGTGCAACCTGCTCGACCTCGACCTCGCGGTGGTGGGAGGTTCGGTAGCGCTCGGGTTCGGGGCTACGTTCTTCAATTCAGCGCAGGAGGCACTCGATGCTCAAGCAAAGTTGTCGTTCAGCAAGAACGCCCGGATAACCCCGGCCCGCCTCGGTGACCGCGGCCCGCTGATCGGTGCCGGAGCCGTGGCCGTTCGTGGTGTGCGCCGAGCCCATCGGCCGGCCGCGACATGACGCCCACCGCCAACGGCGCCGAGTTCCGCTTCCAGTCCCGCACTCAGTCCCAGTCCCAGTCCCGCACCTGCCCCTCGTCCAGCCCCGATCGCAGTTCTTGCGTTCGGACAATGGATACAGAACGGAGAGACAATGACCAAGATCCGCAGCACTGACTCCTCCAACATCGACGACCAGCGCGGCCAGGGCGGCGGCAGGCTTGGTGGGCTCGGCAGCATCCTCGGCGGGGGTGGGTTGAAGGCCGGCGGGGGCCTTCTCGGAATCATTGTTCTGCTTGCCGCCGTGTTCCTTCCAAAGTTGCTGGGTGGCAGCGCAACCCAGAGCACGGCCAATACGCCATCATCGGGCGGTGCGGCGGGCGCCACGCACAACGCCTGCAGCACCGACCTCGAACAGATCGTCTGCGGGGCGACCAACGACGTGCAGGCGTTCTGGGCCGTCGAGTTGCCGCGGGCGTTCAACGTGCAGTACGCGACCGCCAAGACCACCTTCTTCAGCGGCTCGGTGAACACCGGCTGTGGCCCGGCGAGCTCAGAAACCGGGCCGTTCTACTGCCCGGTCGACCGGCTCGTGTACCTCGACCTGGTGTTCATGCAACAGCTGGAGGACCAGCTGGTCGGCACCACCAGCGACCTCGCCGAGCAGTACATCATCGCCCACGAATACGGCCATCACGTGCAGAACCTGCTTGGCACCAGCGACAAGGTCAGCCAGCACGAGCAGCAGGACCAACGCAATGGACATCTCTACTCCGAAGCGCTGGAGCTTCAAGCCGACTGCTACGCCGGGGTGTGGATCTCCGACGCCAATCGGCGCGGCCTGCTCGACTCACCGCAGGAGATAACCGAAGCGTTCGATGCTGCCAACGGTGTCGGCGACGATTACATCCAGAGCCGTGGCGGCGGCCAGGTGAACCCGGACACGTTCACCCACGGAACTTCGGCGCAGCGCAAGAAGTGGCTCGACACCGGGTTCACCACCGGTGACCCGACGCAGTGCGCCGGCACGTTCGCCGAAATGGGTGTTTCAGTCTGATCGGACCGCCGGCGCCTTCGCTGGCGAAGTGAAGACAGACACCCGCGCCATGCTGGGTTGTGAGCGGGACGTGTCTTCACTTCGTCGGTTCGAGTCAGCCCCGCCATTCGATCTCGTCGACCGTGGTGGTGATCAGGGGCCGCTGCACGTCGACGCGGTCACCTGCAGCGGGCACTGCGTCACGGCCATCGATGGAGCCGATGAAGCCGATGGAGGTGTGCATGTGCGGGGGTTCCAACAGGACGAGCCGCCGGTGGGCGAAGTGGAACGGGCTGCGGCCGTCGGC
>JBDSMK010000313.1:0-2884 GCA_039915905.1 Ilumatobacteraceae bacterium | reverse complement strand
AGCGAGGTCGCCGACGACATCGCTGCTGCGTTCGACCCGCTGCCACTTTCGGGCACGGTTTCCGCTGCCGTCCTACGGGTCGCTCGCCGTCACCCTGACGCGTTTCGCCTGCTTTGGCGCCACGCTGCGACGGAGCCGGAGTTCTCCGATTTCGCCGCCGTGTTCCGGGCATCGGCGTACAACTTCACCGAAGGGCTGCTCGCCGAGCAGATCGCCGACCCGGTGATGCGCCACTGGACGGCGCGAAGTGTGCTCGGCTACCTCTACGAGGGCGTCTGCCTGTGGCTCGACGACGGTGAGCGCGCCCGTGACGACGAGGTGGCCAAAGCGCTCAGCATCGGCATGCATGCGATCATCGGAGCTCGCCACGTCGCCTCTCCGGTCGTGGTGCCCGACTGACTGATCCGTCGCATCAAGCTCTGGTTCATATTTTCCCGACGGCCAGCCGTCGTCGGCGTGTGAACCAGAATGAAGCGCGGGTCCAGTCAGCCAACGTCGAAGCGGGGGTCCGGTCAGCCGGCGGCGGTGGCCAGCGTGTCGATGATCCGATCGATCTCCGCGTCGGTGATCACCAGCGGCGGGCAGAAGGTGAGAGCATCGGTGTTGATCGCGCGGGTGATGACTCCGGCAGCAAGCATCCGGTCGCGCAGCACCACAGCGTTCTGGTCGGTGCGCAATCCGGCAGCCCACATCGCGCCCTCACCTCGGGCGTGATCGATCACTCCGTCTGAGGCCAGCGCCTGCAACCCTGACGCCAACCGTTCGCCGACGTGCGCGGCTCGGTTCACGAGATCTTCGGCGCGCATTATTCCAAGGTTGCACAACGCCGCTGCGCAGGCTGTCGCGTGACCGGAGTAGGTGAATCCGTGACGTAGGAAGAAGTTGGGATCGCCTTCCAGCGCAGCCCGTGGTGCGGCACCGACGAACACTCCACCTAGTGGCTGGTAACCGGAGGTGACTGCCTTTGCGAACGTCACGAAGTCGGGTCTCACGCCGAAGTGGTCGGCGGCGAACCAGGAGCCGAGCCTTCCGAACCCGGTGATCACTTCGTCGAACACGAGGAACGCGCCGTGCTGATCGCACAACCGACGCAACCCTGCGAGGTAACCGTCGGTGGGGGGAAAGATCCCGCCGGCGCCTTGCACCGGCTCGGTGATCACAGCAGCCACCTCGTTGCCGCGTTCGTGCATCAGCGAAGCCATCGCCTCGATGTCGTCGGCGGGTACCTGGACAACGCCGTCCACGAAAGGCCCGAAGTTCTCTCGGTTGCCGGCAATGCCTTGGGCGCTGGTGCCGCCATAGGCGACGCCGTGGTAGCCGCGCGACCGCGATATCACCAGCTTGCGCTGTGGCTGCCCGGCTTGCACGTGGGCGATGCGCGCCAACTTCATCGCTGTATCGATCGCCTCGCTTCCAGAGCAGCACAGGAACACCCTGGCGTCCGGCATCGGCGCAATCGTGGCCAGGTCGTCGGCGAGGTCTTCTGCCGGCCCGGTGGTGAACGGGTCGAAGCACGAGTACGCCGCGATCTGGCGGATCTGGGCGGCGACGGCGTCGGCGATCTCACCGCGACCATGGCCTACTGCGCAATACCACAGGCTGGCCATGCCGTCGATCAGTTCGTTGCCGTCGGAGTCCCACACCAGCGCGCCCTGGCCGCGCACGATGCGGACGTAGGAGCTGCGTGTCGGCTTGGCGAATGGATGAAGGAAGTTCGTAGCCACGCTGCGACGGTAGCCAGCCCGGTCGAGCCCCGTACACTCGTCGGCCGAGGAGGTTCGGTGGGGGCAGCCCGGCTCGTCAAGAGCGATCCATCCCAAATGCAGATGTCGTCGTCGGGTGCATCCGCCGCGCCGTCGCAGCCGACTGGCGGTCCACATGTCGCCGGTCCATTCTCGGGCGGTTTGCCCGGCGGCGGAGTCTGGCGATGGATCGCAGACCGCCGCTCGTCACCGCTGCGACTGCGTACAGCGGTAGGTCTCACCGCACTGGCAGCTGTCCTCTTCGGCCTTCTCGGCGCGTACGGCGTCAACCGGCGTATCTCCGCGGTGGATGTCGTGCGTCACTCTGCGGATCAGCTGCTGTCGTTGCAGAACATTCGGGTCGCCGTGGTCCAGGCCGACTCGCTGGCGAGCCAGTCCTACCTCGTCGGAGGTCAGGAGGATCCGGCCAAGCGTGCCGCCTACCTGAAGCAGATCGGCGACGCCAGTGCCGAGATCGTACGCGTCTCGTTGCAACTCGATCTTGGCCCGGCGCAGACCGACGCACTCGCTTCAGCGGGCACCTACCTGAACACCTACACCGGGCTGGTCGAGCAGGCCAGGGCCAACAACCGCCAGGGCTTTCCTGTCGGAGCGGCATATCAGCGCCAAGCCAACGACATCGTCACCGCACACATCGTGCCGCTGCTGCGCACCGTGGAGCAGGGCCAACGCGCCGAGGTCGACGGCAGTCTGGTCAAGGCACACCGCGCCGGTGCCTGGCTGATCGTCGGCGGGCTGATCATGCTGATCGTGGTGGTAGCCGGCGCAGTCTGGCTGGCTCGGCGGTTCCGGCGAATATTCAACGTGCCGCTGGTGCTCGCGGCCATGGTGGTGCTGGCCGTGGTCGTTATCGGTGGTGCGGTGCAGGTGCGCGCGATAGATCGCGCCGACCGAGCAGTCGCTGGCCCGCTCACCTCCGCCGACCTCGTTGCCCAGGCCAGGGCGGCCGGCTTCGACGCCGCTTCGCAGGAGGCCTTGGCGTTGATCAACCGCGGCAACGGCGGAGCCAACGAGGCGAGCTGGAAACAGTCCAGCGCGATCGTGGCCGAGGCACTGAAACTGGCATGCAACCATGATCCGGACGGCTGTGCGTTGTCGAAGCTGTACGCGGTGTACGTAGC
>JBDSMK010000156.1:0-3764 GCA_039915905.1 Ilumatobacteraceae bacterium | reverse complement strand
CTACACCGACGCGCTCGATGCCACGTGGGTCGGCAGTGCCCCGACGGGCCCCGGCTTCTGGCACCCGATCACGGTTGTGGCCGAACCAGACCCGATGGCGGCGGTGTGCCGTGAGGAGGTCTTCGGGCCGGTGGTGGTGGTGATCCCGTTCGACGACGAGGCTGATGCGATCAGGATCGCCAACGACACCGACTACGGGCTGTCCGGCTCGATCTGGACGCGCGACAGTGGCCGCGCGTTGCGAGTCGCACGAGCAGTGGATGCTGGTGCGCTGTCGGTCAACTCGAACAGTTCGGTTCGCTACAACACCCCGTTCGGCGGTTTCAAGCAGAGCGGACTGGGTCGCGAGCACTCGATGACTGTGCTCGACCACTACACCGAGTTGAAAAATGTGTTCATCGCCACCTGAGCCCGTGCGCGACGGTGCGGCCGCTCGATCCAGTTAGCCGAGCTCTCGATCCTGTTGGGCGAGCTCTCGATCCTGTTGGGCGAGCGATGGTCGAGCTCTCGGCTCAGCTAGGCCCGGTCGACGATCTCGACGACGTAACCGGCCGATCGCGCCGCCGCCAGTACGGCCGCTGCATGGTCGCGGCTGCGCACCTCGAGCACGGCCTGAACGCCTGTCTCACGAACGTGCAGGTGCACGCCGTCGCGTACGTGTTCCACCTCGATCAGGTTGGCGCCGTTGTCGGCGAACAGCGACAGCAGGCGAGCGAGTCCGCCGGGTCGGTCGCTGATCCTCGCAAACAGGATCAGCCGTCGACCGGCGGTGGTCTCGTGGCGGCGGATCAGTCCCGGCACGATGCCGAGGTCGACGTTGCCACCGCTGAGCACGACGCAGGTCGCTCCGACACGTGAGGGAGTAACTCGTTCGGACAACAGCGCGGCCACGCCCACCGCACCGGCACCCTCTACGAACAGCTTGGCCCGTTCCAACAGAAGCACCATCGCGTCGGCTACAGCGTCCTCGTCGACCACGACGATGTCGTCGAGCCACTTCTCGATCAACGGCCTGGTGATCTCGCCGGGGCGCTTCACCGCGATGCCGTCGGCGAGGGTCACGACCGGGCCGCCGCCGGCAGGCAGGTTGGCGTACGGAGCACACACTGCCACCTGCACCCCAACGACCTGGATGGACGGGTCTTGTTGCTTCAAAGCGATAGCGGTGCCGCTGGCCAGGCCGCCTCCGCCTAGCGGGATAATCACCCGGCGCAGGTCGGCGATGTCGCCGAGCAACTCGCGCCCGAGAGTGGCCTGGCCGGCAACGACCGCGAGGTCGTCGTATGGGTGGCAGAACGCCATGCCGGTCGCGGCGGCGCGTTCTCGTGCTGCTTGCACCGCATCGTCCAGTGAGGCTCCACCTTCGACCACGGTGGCGCCGTAGCCTCGGCAGGCCTCCATCTTGGAGATAGATGCCCCGGCCGGAACGAAGATCTCACACGGGACGCCCGCCTGGCGCGCGGCAAGGGCCACAGCCTGGGCGTGGTTACCGGCGCTTCCCGCGGTCACTCCACGTTCCGCCAGTGTCCCCAGCGTGGCCAGCTTGTTCATTGCGCCGCGAACCTTGAAGCTGCCTGTCCGTTGCAGGTTCTCGGCCTTCAGCATGACCTTGCCGCCGGTACGTTCGCTCAGCGCTGCCGAGGAGATGACCGGCGTGTGCTTGACGATCGAGGCGCCGGCGGCCATCGCCTGGTCGATGTCGGCGGTGGAGATCTGCGAGGGTCCCATGACGCACCGTACGGTAGTGCGATGCGCGCCATGCTGATCGCCAATGCCGCTGACGCGGATGCCGGCTTCGTCGGCGAGCGGCTCCGTGAGCTGGGTTACGTGTTCACCGCTTGCCAGCGTGAGCACCCCGAGTCGTGGCCGCCGCTCGACGGTCACGATCTGGTGCTGATGCTCGGCAGTGAATGGAGCGTCTACTGGTCCGACGTGCGGCCGGCGGTGCTGGCCGAATCAGCGGTGGTTCGTGGCGCTGTTGCTGCCGGTGTGCCGATGATCGGCATCTGCTTCGGCAGCCAGTTGGTGGCCCACGCGTTGGGAGGCTCGGTGTCGCGAGCCGCTACCCCGGAGATCGGGTGGTACGAGGTGGACAGCGACGTCCCCCAGGCGATTGCCTGCGGGCCGTGGATGCAGTGGCACGCCGACGTCGTCGTCATCCCGCCGGCCGCCACCGAATTGGCCCGCAGCATGGCGGGACCGCAGGCCTGGCAGATCGGGCGAGGGCTGTGCACCCAGTTTCATCCGGAGGCCACCGAGGCTGTGGTGGCCAGGTGGGCGGCGCTGGGTGCCAAGACACTGGCCGAGATCGGCACCTCGCCCGATGAGTTGATGGCCGCCACGAGGGCCAATGTTGCCGTCAGCGCCGCCAATGCAGTACGCCTCGTCGACTGGTTCTGTGAGCACGTAGCCCGTTGACGTAGCCGGTTGACGTAGCCGGTTGACGTAGCCGGTTGACGTAGCCGGTTGACGAGTCCCGAACTCAGCTGCGCTGGTCGCTCACCGGGTGGGCCGCATCGATCAGCCATTGGTCGAATTCGGGCTGGGCGGCCAAGCGCTCACACGACCGGAGGTACTGCTCGGGGGCGGTCGAGTCGGCGGGCAGGATCCCGATCGCGCGTTGCACCACCGCCCACATCCCGTCTCGGAAGTGACTCATCACCTTCATCAGCTGCAACCGGCCGAGCGCCGCCGTGGTCAGCTCGCCGAAGTAGGCGAAGATCATCTGCTCGTCGGTTGCAGCGTCGAAGCGGCAGTTGACGCTGAGGTTGGCGAGGTCGAAGAACACGTCGTTCATCCCGGCGCATTCGAAGTCGATGAGCCAGGCGCGGTCCTCGTGGAACAGGAGATTGGCGGGAAGGAGGTCGTTGTGGCATGGCACTGCCGGGAGCGGCTCCTTGGCGAACGCTGCCTCGATCCTGCGGCTCAGCTGATGCAGCCGTTCGTAGGCTGCTGGCGCGATCACGCCGTGAGCGCCTGAGTCGCGGGCATGCCACTCCACGGCTCGGTGCACCGGGTACGTCGCGTTCAGCGGCCCGCTGCCGTGGAACAGGCGAAGCATGTCAATGACCACGTCGAGGTGCTCGGCGATGTGCTCGCCCTCCACCGGGCGCCCCGCAACCAGTTCGGAGACCAGCGTGTGGGTCTCGGGCAACTCCCCGACGATGTCGGGCCCAATGCCAAGCGCGGCGGCACGTCGTGACGCCTCCGCCTCATTTGTCGGGTTGATGCCCAGCATCGCGCTGTGTTCGCTGGGCCACCGCACGACGTACTCATGACCGTCAACTGCGACGAGGTAGGTCTGATGTCGGGGTGATCCGAGGAGCTGGCGCACGACGGTCGGCAAGCCCTCCCATTGGGGCACTCGGGCCACCAACGCCTCGATTACGGTCTGCATCAAACATGTGTGTAGCACCTGGCAGTCGTCGGGTCGCGCCTTGTCGACGACGGTGCGAGCCTGCTAGTTACGACTCGACGACGCAACGGTGCCAAATTCGGTGGTCCATCGACGTCAGCTCACATGCAGCCGGACCCGGTTGGGGCATGCCGTGGAGCTGCATGACGGATGGTCCCGTTCCGTCGACCCGGTCCGTCGACCCGGTCCGTCGAGGTCTCCGGTGCGAGTCTCCGGTCCTCGCTGTCGCGGCGTAGATGCTTCGGGTTTGTTTCAGGATCGGAGCGCCGTAGTAGCGTCGGTCCACGATGTCGGACTTCCTACGTGACTATCTCAACGTGGTCTGGTTCGGGGCCATTGCCCTACTGCT
>JBDSMK010000093.1:0-3260 GCA_039915905.1 Ilumatobacteraceae bacterium | reverse complement strand
ACCGAGTTTCATCGATTCCAGTCTGGTGATCGACGCATGCCCAGTGACGAAACGGTCCCACTCCCACGGCACCGGATCGAGCCCGAGCAGCAGGCACAACAACACGCCATTGACACCAGCGTGGGCGACCACTGCAAGGCTCGACTCAGGTTCGTCGATGTGCCACATCGGCAGCAACTGCTTGCTGCGGTATATGCCGCGCTCGCCGAGGAACTGAGTGGCGCCGGAGCGGACCCGCTCTACGAAGTCTCGAGCAGGCTCGCCGCCATCGATCCCATCCCAGCGCTCCTCGGAAGCGCGTGAGCGGTCGTCGGCGTACGCCTTGGCGGCGAGCTCGAACGGTGTGCCGTGCCAGTTGGGCTCACGGATCTCATGCAGCCAGTTCTCCACCACGTGCGGTCGGCCGAGCTCGCGCAGCAGCGGCGCCGCTGTCTGGCGGGCCCGCAGCAGCGGTGAGACGACGACTTCGTCGAAACCTGTGCTGCTCAGTGCCGAACCGACCCTGACAGCCTGGCTCTGGCCCAGATCGGTGAGCGGCGGATCGACGATGTTGAGCCCATCGCGGACCCATTCCGGCTGACCGTGACGAACGAGGACGATTTCCATGACCGTTCAATCCTAGAGCGTCGGACGAATCCCCGGTCTGGCCAAGAAGCCGAACCAAGAAGCCGAGCCAAGGACCTATCTGAAGACCGCCCGGGCACAGTCTCGGTCTGCGGGTATCGTGCCGAGTTCGTGAGCGACACTGGAACACCTGGCTGGTACCCCGACCCGTTCAGGCGTTTCGAGTTCCGCTACTACAACGGACAGCGCTGGACCGCGGACGTGTCGATGCACGGTCAGCGAATGGTCGACTCGGGTGAACCGGCGGCCGGCGGGCCGCAGACCTGGCCGGTCGCACAACAGCCCTGGACATCAACGAGCCAGCAACCGTGGACACCATCTGATTCGCGACCCCACCGCAGGGGTTTGGCGATCGCTTCGTTCGTTCTCGCCGTAACCGGCGTGGTAGTCGGCTGGGTGCCGTTCGTTTTTGCTGTCGCTGCGGCCGGCGCAGTAGCCGCCGTGATCTTCGGCGTCATCGGACTGCGCCACGCGCGCCAAAACAACGGCGCCGGCCGCGGCTTCGCCACCGCCGGCTTGGTGATAGCACCAGTGGCCCTAGTGGTGTGCTTCGGTGGGTTTCTCTTCACCCGCTCGCTGATCCACGCGCTGAACCGCTACGACAACCCCGGGCGCTACACGCTGGTCCCCCACCAGCCCTGCTCCGTGGACGGCAACGTCGTCACCTTCGACGGCACGATCACCAACGACGAGACCGACGACCGTCGCTACGAAGTGAAGGTCGCCTACCGGATCGGCGGGTCAGTGGTAGCCACCGAGGTGGTCAAGATTGACACGGTCACCCCCGGGACGACACGGCCGTGGAGCACCCGGCAGACCGTGTCCGGGGCGTCCAAAGGTGTCACCTGTGCGGTGGACCGGGTGAAAGGCCCGGCGCCCTATGGCGTCAACATGGGCTGATCGCCGTTTCGTCGTAAGGCGATCTCGTCGTAAGGCGATCTCGCCGTCAGGCCGCTGAGGTGGCCGCCACCCAGGCGTCGTACATCCGCGAATAGACGCCTCCGCGCTGCACCAGATCGCTGTGGTGGCCGTCCTCCACGAGCCGGCCGTGATCCAGTACCAGAACCCGATCGGCGCGTGCTGCGGTTGACAATCGGTGGGCGATGGCGATCGTGGTACGTCCAGCAGACAGCTTGTCGAGGGCCCGCGCCAGACGACCCTCGGTGAGCGCGTCCACAGAAGACGTGGCCTCATCAAGCACCAGAACGTCCGGGTCGACGATCGAGGCGCGGATCAACGCGACCAGTTGACGCTCGCCGGCCGACAACTGGGAGCCGCGTTGGCCGACCTCGGTGGACAGCCCGTCGGGGAGCGTGTCGAGCCAGTCGTCGAGGTCCAAGGCGGTCACAGCCTGCTCCAACTGGTATCCGTCGAGGCTCGGCTTGGCGAAGCCGAGGTTGGCGGCGATCGAACCTTCGAACAGGAACGGTTCCTGGGGAACGACCACCAGCCGATCGCGCAACTGCGAGTTGGCCACCCTGGTGAGTGGCACCCCGCCGATCATCACAGCGCCCGACGCCGGATCGGCCATCCTGGCGATCAGCCGGCCGAGAGTCGTCTTACCAGAGCCGGTCTCGCCGATAACCGCCACCTGTTGGCCGGCGGGGATGTGCGCGGTGATGTCGTACAGCACCGGTTGCTCGTCGTCGCCGCCGTCACGGCTGCGGTAGGTGAAGTCGACGTGCTCGATCGTGACCGCCAACGGGCCGGTCGGCAACAACACCGGATTGCTCGGCTCTGGCGGCCCGATAGGCACCTCCAGCACGCCGATCACCCGTCGGAGTCCGGCTACGGCAGTCTGTGTCTGGTCGAGCACTTCTGTGAACTCGGCAATCGGCTCGAGAAACTTGTAGGTGAGGAAGACAAAGCCGACGAGCGCGCCCGAGGTGAGCCCCGACGCCGGCCCCCGCCACAAACCGACCACGGTGACGGCCGACACGGTGAGCACGCTGAACACCTCACCCGACGGAAACAGAAAGGCTCCGATCGTGCTGGCACGGATGAATGAGTTGGACCGCTTGTGGCTGGTGGCCCTGGTGACCTCGGCGTACTTCTCGCCTGCGCCGTAGACGCGTAGCGTCTCGGCGCCGGACACCACCTCGCTGATCTTGGTGAGCACCTCGGCGTTGTCTCCGCGAGCAGCGTCGTAGGCCTGCGATAGTCGCCGTTGCATCTTGCCGAGGACCAGTCCGAGAGGGGCCGAGACCGCCATCGCGACGAGTGCCAGCACCCAGTCGTAGGCCAGCATCACGCCGGCCACGGTGAGCATCAACGTGCCGTCGAGCAACCACGCCAGGCCACCCCAGGCAAAGAACTGGCTGAGCGTCTCGACGTCGCTAGTCACCCGCGCGACCAGCGCGCCCTTGCGCTCCTCGTTGTGGTCGGCGATGCTCAGCCGGTGGATGTGCTCGAACAGGCGCACCCGCAAGCCGTATAGCGCGTGCTCGCTCTGTGTCCCCAGGCGGGCAACGGCGGTGCGCTGGCAGATTGTGGCGATCACGATGACGGCTGCGCCGATCAATGCCAGCATGGTGATCACCCCGACGCGCACGTTGCCGGGTTGAAATCCGCGGTCGATCGATTGCTGCACAAGTATCGGGATCACGACCCGCCCAGCGGCGCCGGCCATCGCCAGC
>JBDSMK010000079.1:0-3449 GCA_039915905.1 Ilumatobacteraceae bacterium | reverse complement strand
CCTAGACGAGGAGGGCGAGCGCCATACCACGACGTATTGGTACTACCGGGCCTGCCGTGCCGCCGTCGGCGGAGCCGGGGGACACCTCTCGGGCCCGTTTCTTGGTCTCGATGCCCCTCATCAGGCGTCGGCGATACGGAGCCTGCTGTCGCTGCCCGAGACCATCGGTCTCCCCGACCCGCGGTCGACGGTTCCGGTGATGGCCGAACTGTCCGAGCGCCACCCGCGCCTCAACCTCTTGAACCTCGAAGCCGCGGCAACCGGACTCGTGCTCGCCGCCACGATGCTGCTGTCGATTGAAGCGGCCCGAGGTGTCCTGCCAAAGATCTTCGACGCCGAGAACATCAGGTGGCGCACCGTCGAGATCGACTGACCCCATGTCCACTACCGTCGATGAACGAGCGCGGAAGCGGCGATCGGCGCTCGTCGTGACAGAACGTGGAGCGTCGATCTGCTCGCGTCTTCTGCGTGTTGGCATCGATCGGGTCAGTACGCGTGATTGGGCGTCATCGACAGTCTGTGGCCACCTCGAGCGCCGCGCAGATCTCGCGCATCCGCAGCTCGCTCAGGCGGCCGAGGCGTTCAATCAGCAGCGCCACGGACACCGACTCAACCGAGTCGAGGTTGACGACGCTGCGACGAGGCACCGGATCCTGCCCGGCTCCAACGCCACTTCACTCGCCAGTCCGCGAATCGTCGTCGTACATGGCGCGACGAGTGTTCGGCGCAGCCGCGGAATGGCGGCGTTGCGAGACAACACGACCACCGGTCGGCGACTGATCTCGGGTGGTTCGCACCACCACACCTCCCCGCGCTGGGGCAGGTCGGTCATCGAGCGACCGCGGCGCGGAATGACTCGAGGTTGCCCCACTCATCAGGCTCCTCGATCGGGTGCTCCGAATAGGCCACGGCGTAAGCGGCATCGATCTCCGCCGCGCGGTGCTGTGCGACAAGCGCGGCCAGGGCTTCGTCGATGAGTTCGGCGTCATTCAGGCCGATCCGCGTCCGGCGGGCGTCTTCGAGCAGATCGCGGTTCACTGTGGTGCTCAAACGGGTCCTAGCCACGCCATGATCATGCCACCAACATGCCACATCCGCTGATCAGGGCAAGCAGCGTCAGTGGACACTTCAGCTCTCTGAACCGGGCTTTTATGCCAGTTCATGAGGGCGGATTCCCCATTCGGTCCGAGCAAGCCTCTGAGAGCGACTACGGGACAGCGCCGATGCGTTCTGTGTAGTTCATCGACCAAGCTGGCTGCGTAGTTGGGCGTGCGACTTATGCGAGCTGACGCAGCGCCGATGCGATTCAGCTCGCCGAAGCCTCAAGCGGTGGCGTACTTTCCAACAAGTGCCGAGTAGCTGTCGAGAGCGCGCAGGGCGTCGTCCTCGCCGGTGGGTGGCACGATCAGCGAGCATCGGCTGAACCCCCGGGCTGCGTAGTCCTCGATGACCTTTGCCTCGGGCGGACAGCCGAAGACGCCGAGCTCGATGGTCTTCATGTCGCGCCCCGCCTCCTCGGCCGCCACGCGCAAGCTGTCGAGCTTGTCGACGACGCTGCGCCGCCCGTGGATCGGCATCCATCCGTCGCAGAACTCGACGACGTGACGGAACGTGATCGGCCCTCCGGCACCGCCCATGATGATCGGCGGATGCGGTGAGCTGACAGGCTTGGGCCAACTCCACGTTGGCGGGAAGCGAACGAACTCACCGTCGAACGATGCCTCTTCCTTCGTCCACAGCTCACGCATCGCGAGCACTTTCTCCCGCGCCACGGACCTTCGCCGCTTGGGGTCGACGCCGTGGTCTTCCATCTCCTCCTCGTTCCAGCCGACGCCGATCCCGAACAGGACACGGCCACTCGAGAGGAGATCCAGCGTGGCCACCGTCTTGGCCAGAACGAGCGGGTCGTGCTGGGCGACGAGCGAGATCCCGGTCCCGAGGCGCAGCCGCTTCGTGACCATCCCCGCCGCCATCAAACTGATGTACGGATCGAGCGTGCGACGGTACTCCTCCGGCAGGTTCGGACCGCCGGGCCACGGCGTGCGGCGGCTGACGGGTATGTGGGTGTGTTCGGTGACCCAGAGCGACTCGAACCCGCGTGCCTCCAATTCGGTGGCCAGCCGGTCCGGACGAATCGAGAGGTCAGTGGGGAAGACCAGCGCGCCGAAGTCCATCGTCGGCGAGTGTAGACGGTGCCTCGGTTGGAGATCGCTGGGTCGAGGAATCGGCCCGTCACGACATGCCAAGACAGGCCAAGCCAAAGCAACCTGACTCACCGATGCCGACACACCTAGGGTGCGCGTTGCGGACTGCATCGCTGGGCGCGGTCAGCCATGCCCTGCGCGGTGTCCACTGTTACCCTTTCCGCCTGATCCATGCGGACGGCACCGAATAACCCGGTCGACTCGGCCACACTCTGAACGTCTCACTTAGCTCGGCCGTATCAGGACGCCACCGCAGCTACGGCGGAGCGTCCTCAGCCGCCCTCGGCCCGCCCCCTTACCTTGTCCGAGGGCCGAGACAGCGATGTGTAGGGTCAACTTGCAAGTCCTCACCCAAGTTGATCCGTTGAGCGAAGGAGAGTCACATGCCCAAGATCATTGCCACTCACGAAGTTGACGATGTTTCGCACTGGCTCGCCTCCGGCAAGCGAGCCGAGGTTTTCGGTACGGTCGTCAGTGACATCCGCACCTTCGTCGACGCGGAAAACCCGAACCGGGTTGGCTTGAGCATGGACGTCGCCGACATGGACGCCTTTCAAGCTGTGATGAGAAGCGAGGCTGGCGCCGAAGCAATGAAGCACGACGGCGTCAGACCGGAAACGCTCGTGGTGCTGATCGAGAGCTGACGAGCGACCTCGGCGATCTGATGTCCGACGCCGACCATTGGTATCCCACGGATTGGCGAAATCGTGTCGGCGAGAAGGGACATCAGAAAACATGCCGTGTTGCCCGTCGACCGCATCCACAGCCGGTCCCAGCAACCGTCACACCGCGTCGAGACCCTGCCGAACGGGAGAGACACCATGGGCCAATTCAACGTCGGGTACTTCGTCGGCAGCCTCTCGTCGACGTCGATCAATCGGACGCTCAGCCAGGCGCTGATCAAGCTTGCACCGCCCGAGTTCGTGTTCAGCGAGATCCCCATCGGCAACCTGCCGCTCTACAGCCCCGACTTCGACAGTGACTACCCGCCGGCGGCGCAGTCGCTCAAGGACGCCCTCGCCTACACCGAGTCCGGTGAGGTCACCGACGAGGCCACGGCCGGGTTCCTCCGCAACTTCATGGCCGAGTTCCACACCCACGTCGAGCGTGTCCTTACGGTGATCCCCCGGCCCTGATCACGACGTTCGCCGATCGGTTCCCCTCCGATCAACAGGACCTCGAGACTTAACCTCGAGGCTTAACCTCAAGGCTTACGGTGCGCGTGTCTTGACGGGCGTCGGCGCG
>JBDSMK010000072.1:0-5793 GCA_039915905.1 Ilumatobacteraceae bacterium | reverse complement strand
GGTGATGATCAGCAGAATCGAGCCGGCCAGGCCGCCGAGCGCGGAGGCGATCAACTGTGGCCGAACCGAACGCCCGAGACCGAGAAGGTCATCGCGCTGTGCGTAGGTGCCGCCGATGTAACCGGGGCAGAGGGCCACCGTGTTGGTCGCGTTGGCCTGCACCGTTGGCACGCCCACGGCGGTGAGCACCGGGAACGACACGAGCGTGCCGCCACCGGCAACTGCGTTCACGAACCCGGCGCCAATGGCTGCCGCACCAGCGGCTAGATACGAGACGAGGCTTAGGTCTGCCATGACGTATACAATATACCTTCGACCACCACCTGCATGGATGCAGACAACTTTGACCGGAGATCCCAGCCAAGGCCGGGCGTCAGACCTATCCTGGACGCCATGAGCATCGGTCAGGCGCACCGCACTCTTCGTGAGGTCGTGGCCGACGAGATGCGTGGGATGATCGTGCGTGGCGAGCTTCTGCCTGGTGAGAGGCTGTACGAGGATCGACTTGCCGAACAGCTGGGGGTGTCGCGGAACCCGGTGCGTGAGGCTATACGAGCGTTGGAAGGCACCGGGTTGGTGGAGGTGTTACCCCGCCGCGGCGCCTACGTAAGCCGGCTCGATCCGCGCCAGATCGAACAACTGCTGGACATGCGCAGCGTCATTGAGGCGTATGCCGCGGAACTCGCCGCCGAACACCGCACCGACGAGCACTTGGCTGCCATGCGGCAGTGCGTCGCAGAGGGCGAGGCGGCAGCGAAACAGGGCGACTTCGTGGCGGCAGCGGCCGTGCACCGTGAGTTCCTGATGGCCATAGAACGAGCCTCGGGCAACGAGTACTTCTCCGTGGTGGCCGGTCCCCTGCGACACAAGACCGAGTTGGTGTTCAGCATGCTCGCCGACAAGCGTGGATCAGTCGGTTGGAAGGAACACAGGCAGGTGGTTGATGCGATTGCCGCCCGAGACCCGCAAGCGGCGCGCAGGTTGACGTTCGAGCACATGAGTTCGGTGAAGCGCGACCTACATATGGTCTCCCCTCAAGCTGTCGATGCTGCCATCCCGGCCACCTGAGCCGCTGACACAAGCGAAGCGGTGCCCGTCAATGGTTGATGCCGGTATGCCCGTCAATGGCTGATTTCGATCTGGATGTCGACGTTACAGTGGTCGGTGCCGGCATCGCCGGCGTGTCCGCCGGAGCCCTGCTGGCCGACGGGTCGAGCGTTGTGGTGCTCGAGCAGGAGGTGCGCGCCGGGCACCACGCCTCTGGTCGATCTGCGTCGCTGCTCAACGAGACTGTCGGTCACCCGGTGGTGTGCGCACTGGCCGCGATGAGCCGTGATTTCCTCCAGACGCCGCCGCCCGGGTTCACCGACCAACCATTGCTGTCGCGGCGCGGCCTGTTGTGGGTCGGCGACGCGACCGCGAGCCAAAGATTGGACGAGCTCGCGGACACCGCCAACTGCCGCTCCCGACCGGGCGCGGTGCGCCGCCTGAATAGCGCCGCGACGATGGCGGTGGTGCCCGCAATGACACCTGAAGCGGTGGCCGGTGGCGGCGTGTCCGAGCACGAGGCGATGGCGATCGACACCGACCTCCTACTTCACGGTTACCTCCGTTTGCTGCGCGCTCGTGGTGGCCGGCTACTGGTGGCCACCGGTCTCGTAGCCGCGCACCGCCGCGGGTCGGCTTGGCAGATCCACACCACCGCCGGCGTCACGATCCGAGCCGCGCACCTCGTCAACGCAGCCGGTGCCTGGGGTGATGTCGTGGCCGAGCGCGCCGGGGTGGAGCCACTCGGCTTGCAGCCGCGCCGTCGTACAGCGTGCATCGTCCCGGTCCTCGGGGTGGACCCGCGCTGGCCAATGGTCATGGACGTCCACGGCAGGTACTACTTCGAGCCCGACGCCGGCGGCGTGCTCCTTTCGCCGTGCGACTCGACACCCAGCGAGCCGTGCGATGCCACCGCCGACGAACTGGACGTGGCAATCGCACTGGACACCTTGCGGGAGGCAACCACCTTGCCGGCGCGAAGCGTGCGGCGCGCCTGGGCCGGGTTGCGCACATTCAGTCGCGATGAGGTGCCCGTCGTCGGCGAGGAGCCCGCCGCACCGGGCTTCTGGTGGCTCGTCGGGCAGGGCGGTGGAGGCATCAAGACAGCCCCCGCGCTGGCAGCGATCATGGCTGCCGCCATCCTGGGGCCGAAGTTCGCAGTCGCCGGCAGCAACCACGTAACGGATCCGGTGGATCCCGCCTTGCTGTCACCGGCGCGTTTGCGCTGACGTACTGAGGCCGAGTCCGCCTCAGCGGAAGAAGCAGGCAGCCCAGTGACCTGGCTGCTTCTCCTCCAGCGGCGGGCTGGTGACCCGACAGATGTCCTGGGCGATCGGGCACCGCGTCTGGAACCGGCAGCCCGACGGCGGATCGACCGGGTTGGGGATCTCGCCCTGCAGCACGATGCGCTTGCGGTTGCGCTGCAGCGGCGGATCGGGAATCGGTACGCTGGACAGCAAGGCCTCGGTGTAGGGGTGCTTGGGCGAGTCGTAGATGTCGGCAGTCGGGGCCAGCTCGACCAGGCGACCCGCGTACAAGATCGCGATGCGATGGGAGATGTGGCGCACTACCGACAGGTCGTGGGCAATGAACAGGTAGGCGAGGTTGAGCTCCTGCTGCAGGTCTTGCAACAGGTTCACCACCTGGGCGCGCACCGAGACGTCGAGCGCCGAGACCGGCTCATCGGCGACGATGAAGTCGGGCCTCAGCGACAGCGCCCTAGCTATTCCCACACGCTGGCGCTGTCCTCCGCTGAACGCATGCGCATAGCGGTCGATCGAATCGGTGGGCAGCCCGCAACGATCGAGCAGCTCCTTCACCGCCGGTCGGGCATCTTCGGCGTTCTTCGCCAGACCATGCACCACCAGTGGTTCCGACACCAGCTGCAGCACGGTCATCCGCGGGTTGAGACTGGCATACGGATCCTGGAACACCAGCTGCATGTGTCGACGCAGGCGGCGCAGCTCCTCTCCGGAAGTGCCGGTCACGTCAACCCCCTTGAACTTGATCGTGCCAGCACTCGGATTGATCCGTCGCAGAACGGCCCGCCCGATCGTGGTCTTACCAGACCCGCTCTCGCCCACGAGGCCCAATGTCTCGCCGACGGAGATGGTGAACGACACGTCGTCGACAGCGTGCACGTAGCGCAACTGCTTGCCCCAAAAGCCGCTACGACCCACCGGGAAACGGATGGTCAGGCCTTCGACCTCCACCAGTGGAGTGCCCACCGCGGTGGATCGGACCTCAATCGTTGTCGGATTCGAACGCACGCCAGCACGCAACCTTTCGACCGTTTGGGTAGAGCTTCAGTCCGGGCGACTCCTGCAGGCAGCTGGTGATCGCCAGCGCGCACCGCGGGGCGAACGAGCAACCGCTTGGTGGCTGGATCAGATCCGGAGGCGAGCCCTCGATGGACACAAGACGGGGCATCACCACATCGAGCCGTGGCGTGCTGCGAAGCAGCCCGGCGGCGTACGGATGGCCAGGATCGGCGTACAGCTCGGCAGCCGTCGACAACTCGACGATCTTTCCGGAGTACATCACCGCCACCCGGTCGCACAGCCCGGCAACCACACCGAGGTCGTGGGTGATCAGCAGCACGGCAAGCCCGAGGCGCTGTTGCAGGTCAGCGATCAGTTCGAGCACCTGGGCTTGGATGGTGACGTCGAGTGCAGTGGTCGGCTCATCGGCCACGAGCATCTGCGGCTCACATGCCAGCGCCATCGCGATCAACACGCGCTGGCGCATGCCGCCGGACATCTCGTGCGGGTACTGATCGATCCTCGCCGCAGGGTTGGCGATGCCGACCAGTGCGAGCAGTTCGACGGCCCTCACTCTGGCCTGCTTACGGCTCATGCCGAGGTGATGACGCAACACCTCAACGATCTGCATGCCGATGGTGAACACCGGGTTGAGCGATGTCATCGGATCCTGAAAAATCATGGCGATCTCGTGACCACGAACCTCGGCCAGCGTCTTGGCCGCGTTGTGCACCAGCGACCGACCCTTCCAACGCACATCGCCACCTGTGATCTTGCCGGGCAGTTCGGTGAGCCCGAGGAGCGCCTGGGCGGTAACGCTCTTGCCGGAACCGCTCTCACCGACGAGTCCAAGCGTTTCACCCCGCGACACGGAGAAGCTCACGTCGCGCACCGCGTGCACCACGCCGCGGCGGGTGAAGAACTTGACGTAGAGGTGGTCGACCTCCAGCAGCGGCACCTCGACCGAGTCGATTGGGTCCGGCGCGGCAACGTCCAGCGTGGTCACGACGACCCCTTGGTGATCGCGGCTGCCGCAAACGTCTTCTCGCGCTCCTGCGGGTCGAGCGCCACCCGCATCCAACTGCTCAACAGGTTCACAGCCAGCACCGTGAGCGTGAGCAACAGACCGGGGTAGATGATCAACCACTCGTTGCCGAACAACTCGTGGTCTCCGGCCCTGGCGATGTCAAGTCCCCAGGACACGTCGGGGTACTGGATGCCGAGGCCGAGGAAGCTGAGTGCTGCCTCGGCCAACACGATGCGTGCGAACTCGAGCACGCCGAGCGTGGCGATCGGCGTCATCAGGTTGGGCAAGATGTGGGTGAACAAGACGCGCTTGGGCTTGCACCCGATTATCTCGGCCGCCTCCACGAACGGCCGCTGTCGCATCGACAGCACCACTCCACGGGTCATGCGGGCGTACACCATCCACCCGTTGATCGCCAGGATCACCGAGATGCTCAGCACGCTGCCCCCGACGAGGGCGATCAGCAGCATCGCCAACAGCAGCCCGGGGAACGACACCTGGACGTCGACCCAGCCCATGAGCGATCGGTCCACCCGCCCGCCGAAGTATCCCGAGATCAGGCCGGTGATGACTCCGAAGGTGCCTGCCACGGCAACCACGGCCACACCGATGATCAGCGATGTCCGCGCCCCATGCAGCAGACGCGAGAACACGTCGTAGCCCTGCCAGTCGGTGCCCATCGGGTGGGTCCAGGTGCCGCCGTGCCACACCGGTGGACGCATCGCCTGGCTCAGGTTGCCGACGTTCGGTTCCCACTTCGAGATCCACGACGCGCCGATCGCGCCGATCACCAGCACCACCAGGAAGATCAGCGAGAGCAAGCCGAGCTTGTTGTGCACGAGGTCGCGGAACAGCCCTCCGTGCTTCGCCGAAGCGATCTCGAATGGACGACCGCGAAGCGAGTCCTCGGCGAACTCCGCATCCGCTGTTTCGTGCAACTGCGCGGTGTACTCGTCGGCTGCTGGTTCTACGTGCTCCTCAGAGGTCGTCATTCCAGCTCCGTCAATTCAGCTCGACACGCGGGTCGAGCACCTTGTAGGCGAGGTCGATGGCAATGTTCAGCACGACGACGATCACGGCCACCACCAGCACGATCGCCTGGATCAGGTAGAAGTCCTGGTTCTTGATGGCCACCTTCGCCATGTAGCCGAGACCCGGCCAGTTGAACACCGTCTCGACCACCACCGTGTAACCGGCGAGTGCACGAATCAACTCCCAGCCGAGCAGTGTGACGTACGGGATGCTGGCGTTGCGCAGCGCGTGCACGCCGAGGATCCGGCGCTGCGTCATGCCCTTTGCCTTGGCGACCTTGACGTACTGGGTGTTCAGTTCGTCGATCATCGCCGATCGGACCACCATCGCCAGCCGCCCGATTGTCGGCAGGGCCATGCACACCCCAGGCAGGATCAGGTTCTTGGTCCACGGGCCGGGGCCGCTCTCGAACCAGCGCAACTTCAC
>JBDSMK010000036.1:0-8890 GCA_039915905.1 Ilumatobacteraceae bacterium | reverse complement strand
GGGCAGCTGCCGCCCGAGCCCGTCGTCGGGGAACACGATGTTGCGCACGAACACGTCGAGGGCCTTGCCGCCAATGCCGTTCTCGGCCACCACGAACCAGCTGTGTGGCATCGGGCTGGGGGCGGTGGCGAGGCCGTGCGCGGCGTCTTCGCGGGCGGAGCCGACATGGGTGACGATCACCGACGTAGTACCGATTATGAGGCCGCAACTGTGCGGATCGAGAGCACCGGTGCCGATGGCCGAGGTGACCGAGTCAACCGTGCCGCTCATCACCGGCGTGCCGTGGCGGACGCCGAGGAACTCGGCCGCCGTGACAGTCACCGTGCCGCGCGGCTCGCCGAACGCCAGCAGTTGAGGCAGTCGCTGCGGATCGATGCCGACCTGGCCGACCAGTTCGGGACTGTAGGCGGTGTTGTCCCACACCGTGTTGTCGATCACGCCCAGCGGAAACATCGTGTTCTGGGTGGCAGTGACCCGACCGGTGAGCCGTGCGCACAGCGCGTCGACGGGTTCCACCAACGCCGCGCTGCGGGCATATGCCGCTGGGTTTGCGACGCGCAGATGGGCCACCTGGCCGGGTCGCCCACCGGCGCTGTGGTGGCGCGACGAGCGCCGGTCCATCCACATCGTTGCGTTGGCCAGCGGCATGCCGGCTGCATCAACGGCCACTGTGGTGGAGTACTGGCTGGTCACGGCCAGGCGGGCGATCGCCGAGCCATCCACGGCGGCGGCGGCCAATGCCCGGCGGGCGCAACGGGCCAATGCCTGCCACCACAGCTCCGGATCCTGCTCCACGCCGCCGTCGCCGACGAAGATCATCGGCAACGACTCGCCCGCATGGCCGCGAACCACGCCGTCGTCGTCGACAACAGCGACCTTCAAACCGGTGGTGCCGAGATCGGCCGACAACACGTATCCACCTGTCGATCGGTCCATTGCTATTGCGCTACCAACATCGTCGGGCCGTCGTGCAAGTCGCCGGGGAAGTGACATGCCACCTGATGATCCGCGGCGAGTCGCCCGGTCGGCGCGGTGAGCAGCGGCTCCTCGTCGGCACAGCGCTGCTCGGCACGCCAGCACCGTGTGCGGAACCGGCAGCCTGACGGTGGATCGACCGGGCTCGGAAGCTCGCCGGACAGCACGATGCGCCGGCGTGTCTGCTGCAACGACGGATCGGGGATCGGCACGGCAGACAGCAGTGCTTGCGTGTACGGATGCTGAGGTGCCTCGTAGATCTCCGTGGCGGTACCGATCTCGACGATCTTGCCGAGGTACATCACCGCGACCCGATCGGCGATCTGGCGGACAACGGCGAGATCGTGGGCGATGAAGATGTACGCCAATCCGAGGCGTTGGCGCAGTTCGGCCAGCAGCCGCACGACTTCTGCCTGGATGCTCACGTCGAGCGCGCTCACCGGTTCGTCGAGCACCAGCAGCGCCGGCGACACGGCGAGCGCCCTGGCAATGCCGACGCGCTGACGCTGACCGCCGGAGAACTCGTGCGGGTAGCGATCGAGGTGTTCGGGGAGCAGTTGCACCAGGCCGACCAACTCGTCGACCCGTGCGGCAACCTCATCGGCCGGCACTCCCTGCACCTCCAGCGGCTCGGCCAGCAGTCGGCGCACAGTCAGGCGAGGGTGCAGAGACGCCTGCGGGTCCTGGAACACGATCTGCAGATCGCGGCGTGCGGCACGCATCGCCTTGGCGCCGAGACCCAACAGATCGGTCCCTCGGAACAGGACCTCGCCAGCGGTCGCCTCGGTGAGCCGCACGATGCATCGTCCGGTGGTCGATTTGCCGCAACCTGATTCGCCGACGAGAGCCACAGTCTGGCCAATGGCCACATCGAAGCTGACGTTGCTGACGGCGTGCACCACTGCGCGGTGGCCGTGTTCGCGCACGGCAAACTCCTTCACCAGACCGCGCACGCTGAGGATCGGTTGCGAGTTTTCGGGTGTGTCGGTCATTGGGTGGTCTTCGTCTCGGTCGCCGATCGTGTGCTGGGCCGCTGTGCGCTGGCCGCCTGCGTGCTGACCGGCTGTGTGCTGGCCGGCTGTGTTGTGACCGGCGTATCGGCGAACACTGAACAGGCGATCATCGTGCGGCCGTGCGCCGCGAGGTCCGGCTCGTGTTCAAGACAATCGGGCACCACGAACGCGCAACGTGGAGCGAACGGGCAACCGGGGGGCAGTGCCAACGGCGATGGCGGTAGCCCGGGAATGGAGACTTGCATCTCCTGGCGACGGTCGAGGCGGGGTAGGCAAGCCAGCAGCGCCCGGGTGTACGGATGACCAGGATCGGCAAACGCCGGTGCCAACTCGCCGTGCTCGACCACCCGACCGGCATACATCACCGCGATGCGGTCGGCGGAACCGGCGACAACGCCAAGGTCGTGAGTTATCAGCACCAGCGCCAGTTCGTGCTCACGCTGCAGGCGATTCAGCAGGTCCATGATCTGTGCCTGCACCGTCACGTCCAGGGCGGTGGTCGGCTCGTCGGCGATCAACACCTCAGGATCATTGGCAATCGCCATAGCGATCATCACCCGTTGGCGCATCCCGCCGGACAGCTCGTGAGGGTAGGAGTCACAGCGTCGTGCAGCCTGCGCGATCGAAACCTGATCGAGCAGTTCCACGGAACGCAGCCGCGTGGCGCGCTTGGACATCTCCGGGTGATGGGCGCGCAGCACCATGTGCAGTTGGCGACCGATGGTCAGCACCGGGTTCAGCGATGTCATCGGATCCTGGAAGACGAGTCCGATCTTGGCGCCGCGCACCCGGCGCAATCGGGCGCTGTCCAGTCCGATCAGTTCCTGGCCGCGCAGCCGAGCCGAACCGCTGACATGCGCGGTGGGTAGCAGCCCGAGCACAGCCAGCATCGACACGCTCTTACCGGATCCGGACTCGCCGACTACGGCCAGCGCCTCGCCGGGGAAGACGTCCAGGTTCACGCCACGTACCGCGTAGGCGGGCCCGGCCGGGGTGTCGAACGTGACATGTAGATCGGTGATCCGCAGCAACGGTTCGTCGGGGGGGCCGGGTGAGTCGACGGTCACGAGTCGTCCTTGACGTCGAAGGAATCGCGCAGCGCGTCGCCTAGGAAGTTGAACGACAGCACGACCAACAAGATCGCCATGCCTGGCCCGGCGGCGATCCACCACTGGTAGAAGTTCGTCGCGCCCTCGGTGATCATTGCTCCCCACTCCGGCGACGGCGGACGGGCCCCGAGACCGATGAAGCTCAGCGAGGCAACTAGCAGCACAACCTGACCGAAGTCCATCGTCGCGTTGACCAGTACCGGCGTGTACGACATCGGCAGCACGTACCGTCGCAATATCAACCACCGCGACGCTCCGATGGCCACCGCAGAATCGACGAAGTCGCGTTGCCGCACGGCGATGACCTGGGCGCGTAGCAGCCGCGCATAGATCGGCCACCACACGGCGATCATCGCTATCACGGCGTTCTTGATGCTCGGTCCGAGCGACGCCGTGATCGCCATCGCCAGCAGGATCGGCGGGAACGCCATCGTTATGTCGACGAAGCGCATCAGCACGGCATCGACCCAGCCACCGAGGAAGCCGGCTGCGGCGCCGACCACGGTGCCAAGCACGACTGCCGCGAGGATCACTGCGCCGGCCACCGGCAGCGAGACCCGCGCTCCCCACAGCACACGGGTGAACACGTCGCGTCCCAATGCGTCGGTTCCGAGGATGTGCGGCCAACCAGGGCCTTTGATCCGCGCGGCCACCGGCAGCAACGGTTGGTACGGAGTCCACAACGGAAGGGTGATGGCCACCACCACCCACGCCAGAAGCACGATCAGCCCGGCCAGAGCAGGGCCACGCAACCACGGCGGCCGACCGGTGCGGCGGCGTCTCGACGTGCGATGGCGACGCGAGGTGCGGCGGGGGCCAATGGCAAGCGGCTCGATGGTGGTGCTCACGACAACCGGATGCGTGGGTCGGCGATGGCGTAGGCCACGTCCGTGATCAGGTTGGTGAGCAAGAACGCCCCGCCTCCGAGCGCGGAAACGCCGATGACCGCGGGGAAGTCCAGGTTGCGCGACGCATCCACGGCGTAGCTGCCGACACCTGGCCACGAAAACACGATCTCGGTCAGCACAGCACCTGTGATCAGGTAGGCGAAGGCAAACCCGACGATCGTGATCGTGGGCAGCAGCGCGTTGCGCAAGGCATGGCTGTTGACCACGGCTCGCTCACGTAGGCCCATCGCCCGAGCGACGCGCACGTACTCCATCGAGAACTCGTCGAGAAGGCTGGCGCGCACCAGCCGCGAGACGATTCCGATGACGCCCCAACCGAGCACGCTCGCCGGCAACACCAGGTGCAGTAGCACCGACCAGAACGTGGACAGGTCACCGTGGAGCAAAGAATCGACGGTGAAGAATCCGGTGATCCGCGCCGGCGGAGTGGCCCGTGGGTTGATCCGGCCAGGCCCAGGGAGCCAGCTGAGGCGGGCGTAGAACACGTACAGCCCAAGCAAACCAGCCCAGAACGCGGGCAGCGAAGACCCGATCAGGGCAAAAAGCCTGGCGATGTGGTCGATCAGCTTGTTGCGCTTTCGAGCCGCGAGCACACCGAGTCCGACGCCTCCTGTGACGCCGATGAACAGCGCCGTGATCGTCAACTCCAGGGTGGCCGGGAGACGATCCCACAGATCACTGAGCACCGGACGTCGAGTGGTGAACGAGGTCCCGAGGTCGCCATGAGCGACGTTGACGATGTACCTCCAATACTGCACGGGCACGCTCTGGTCGAGACCCCAGCGGGCCTTGGCCGCAGCCACGACGGCAGGGTTGCTGAGGTTGCGGGTGCCGACGACTGCCGCCAGCGGATTGGCCGGCGTCAGTCGCGACACGATGAACACGATTGTGATGATGCCGAACAAGAGGAACGGCATCACCGCGACCCGACGGAGGAGGTAGCGCTTCACCGGCGTATCGCTGGGGTTCGGGCTGGGGTTGGGGCTGAGCTCAGCTGCGGCTCAACTGCGACAGGTCGAGGTTGCAGCAGGCGCTGTAGCGCATCCCGTTGATGTTCGAACGACTGGCCAGGAACAGGTCCGGGTTGACGATCGGGATGATGATCTGGTCGTTGATCATCGCGTTGGCCAACTGCTTGTAGAGGTCGGCGCGCTTTGCTGCGTCCTGCGTGGCGAACGCCTGGTTCAACAGGTCGGTCTCGGCCGGAACTGCAGCCGCCTTGGTCCAGGTCTGCCACTGCGAATCTGGGAGCAGCCCGAAGTACTGCACGTACTGGCTCGAGTCGGTGTGATCCGGCGCGAAGTACAGCATCGTCACCGGAATGCCGTCCTTGGTGATCTTGTCGGCCCATACCGAGATCTCGATCGGATTGAGCTGCAGAGTGATGCCGACGGCCTTCAGTTCCGTCTGCACCTCCTGCATCGCAGTGCTGAAGTCGACGCCGTAAACGTTCAATGACGGGAAGGTGGCATCCAGGCTGAGGCTCGTCACCCCGGCATCGGCGAGCAGGTTCTTGGCGCCGGCGATGTCTTGCTGAGGGGGAGCAAGGCCTTCGGTGCCGACGAAGCCATTTGGTATCGGCGAGGCTTGCGGGCGACCATCGCCGCTGACAGTGACGTCCACCAGCCGCTTGTAGTCCAACGCCTTGCGGATCGCCTCGCGCACTGGCGGAGTCAGCCCTTCGCCGCCTTTCACACCCGGGCTGAGGGCCAGGTAGACGAAGTTGAAGCTCGGTACCTTGGTCACCGTGATGTCCTTGCCGGACATGCCTTTGGCCACATCCGCCGAGATCTGCATCGAGATGTCGACTGCACCCTGCTCGAGTTGCTGGCGTTGGGTGACTGCCTGCTGAGTTTCTTTCATGATCACTTCCGGGAACTTGGCCGGGTTCGGCCCCCAGTAGTTGTCGTTCCGCTTGAATCGCAACTCGCTGCCTGCGGTGTATGCCTCGAGCGTGAATGGACCGCTGCCGGCTGAGTTGGAGAGGAACCAGGTCTCTGCCTTGTCCGTCGCCGGATCGAGTGTGGCTCCGTTGGCTTGCGCCACCTTGCTGTTCATGATTCCGAGGTAGCTGGCGTTGACCTGCGCCAAGAAGGCCGAGTTGGCTGCCGACAGAGTGACCTTCACGGTGGTCGGATCAGTTGCATCGATGGTGTCGATGGAGCCAACGAGGTACGAGCTGGCACCCTTCAATGCCTTCAGTCGTTCCCAGGAGAACTTCACGTCGGTGCTGGTGACCGGTGAGCCGTCAGCGAACTTCGCCTTCGGATCCAGCTTGAAGGTGAACTCGGTCTGCGCCGAGTTGCCCGACCACGAGGCTGCCAGCCGCGGCACTAGTGTCTTGTTGTCCTTGTCGAGCCCGATCAGGGTCTCGTATACCGCGGTCATGAAGATCTGGCAGGTATCGCAATACGACCTCGACGGATCAAGCGAGTTGATGTCCATGCCGCGGGCGATGATCAGCGCTGCTTGTTTGCCGGTGGCGCCCGTGCCGGGTGTTGAGGCGGTGGAACTCGACTTGCTGCTCGAGCAGGCCGCCAATAACAACGCGAGTGCTGCGCCGACGGCGATTGCCGAACGGGACAACCGGTGCCGATGAGAAGCGAACATGGTGTACTCCCCCTGCTGACGGGACCGTTGTCGTCCAGCGGTCACGGCTGCATCCCCCCAATCGAGTGCAGTGGGTGCAGTTAACATCAGAGTGGAAGCGCAGTCAAGCGGAAATCGATCCTCGTTGCCGTCGACTATTGAGTGCTTCGCCACGGAGAGCGCAGCAGAGTGCAGCAGAGGGCAGGAGAGGTGGAGCGGGGACAATGAACCAACGTGAACTGGGCCGTCAGAGGACGCGGGCGGCGCTCGCCGAGAACGCCATTCGCCTGTTCCACGAACAGGGCTACGACGACACCACGGTGGAACAGATTGCGGCAGCGGCGGGGGTCAGCGAGCGCACGTTCTTCTTGCATTTCGCGACCAAGGCAATGGCTGCGTTCGCCGACCACGACGAACGTGTCGAGTCGTTCAGGAAGCGACTCGGCCATGGTGACGTATCGGTCAACCCGTTGCCACATCTCGTTTCGACGATTTCTACGGGTCTGGCCCGAAGCAACGAATCGCGTCGTATCCGCTACGCATTGTTGGGCAAGGTGTCCGCGTTGCAGATGGAGGATGCGCGTACCGACCGCGATTACGAGCGGGTCGTCGCCGACTATTTACTGGAGAGTTGGGGGGTGTCGGTCGGTACTCGGCTTCGGGCCAATGCCGTAGCAAACGCAGTGCTGGGTGTGGTCAGAGCGTCGTTGATCGCGTGGGGCGAGGACGACATCGACCCGGTTGTCGCCTGCTCCAGGCTGCTGGGCGCAATGCTGTGCTCACCGTTTGATTTCGCACCCGAATCTCCGCTGCAGTGACTGCAACGAGATGCCGGGTCAACTGGAGCGGCTGATCCCCGCTTTGCGAAGCACTGCGGCGTCTACTCCCACCTCGCGCCATGCCTGATATGAGATCTTGTTGCGCTCTCCGTACTTCTGAGCCACCTCGAGGAACTCGCCCTCCAGACGGGGCAAATTGACGCCGTCACCGGCAGCAGACAATTCGGCCTGCATATCAAGCCGGTCCTGTGTCAAACGCAAACGACGCACGGGGTCGGCAGCAGCGATCTCCTGGTCGATCTCGTTGAGCCGACGGCGGATCGACTCGGGCGTACGTTTCCGGCCCCGCTGTGGCTTGATGGCCTGCAATGCTTCGAGATAGTCACGCACGGCCTTGCCCTCTCGCCGACCAAGCGCGAGCGCTGCTTTGTGCTGATCGGTCATTGGGCTCTTAGGTCCACGTTTTGCCATGCCAACATCATAGTTACATTTTCGCTATTCGTCGGCGCAACAGTGATATTACTGAGCGGTCTATTACTGTGCGATCCTATGAATTCTCCTTCTGCCGGCGATGCGCATCCCGATCTCGGCCAGATGTTCGAGTTGGAGCTGCACGGACCTGACACGTATGTCGGGTCTGGTCCGCGTTATCCGTGGGGAGGCCTGTACGGAGGCCAGATCGTAGCCCAGGCGCTGCGTGCCGCAGCTGCCACCGTTGATAGCGAGTTGAACGTCCATTCACTGCGTGCCTACTTCATCCGGCGCGGCGATCATTCCGAACCTATCCGGTTCGAGGTGGATCGCATTCGCAATGGCAGAAGCTTTGCCACTCGCCGAGTCGTGGCGCGCCAGGCGGTGGGGGCGATACTCAATCTGGAGGCAAGCTTTCAACACCCGGAAGAATCACCCGACGTGCAGACGGTGGAAATTCCCGATGGTCTCACTTCTCCCGACGACTTGCCGGGGTCGTCGTGGACCGACGCATTCGAGCGCCGCTTCGTTCCGCACGACGAGATCGCCAGGGCAGGTCGTCCCGGCGCCGGAGCTATGGCGGCGTGGATGAAGGTCAACGGCGACCTCGGTGGCGAGCAGTTGCTACATCGGTGCTGGCTGGCGTACCTCAGCGACGACCTACCCAGTGACACCGTTGGTGAGGTCCACCCCTCAGGTTCCCCGTCAGGGCCAAACTGGGGTGAACGAATATATGGTGCCAGCCTCGATCACACGATCTGGTTCCATCGTCCGATCCGCGCCGATAGGTGGCACCTTCACGAGTTGACGTGTCATAACTTGGCCGGTGGCCGTGGACTGGTCATCGGCCACGTGTTCGGTACCGACGGAGTTCTGGCGGCAACTATCGCCCAATAGGTGCTGATGCGTCGAGCGCGGGTCGACGAGACCACACTGTGACCATGGTCGCCGACGGATCCATGCCCTCCGAGGGATTGACGCGAGCTGAGCGCCTGACTGATTTGGCCGAGCGGGTGAATATCACGGCGCGTCTCACTGGCAGCTTC
>JBDSMK010000021.1:0-3470 GCA_039915905.1 Ilumatobacteraceae bacterium | reverse complement strand
GCGATGCGACACGCCTCGGCAATGCGGGCTACCTCGCCGGCATCCTTGGTCCGTCGCTCAGCCTCGACCACGCCGGAAGTCGACACAAGTTGGGCCTTCATCGACTCCTGGTACTGCAGGAACTGGCTGTGGGAGACGTGATCGGCCTCCACCGCCAATGTCGAGAAGTTGGCGGTGGACGCGACCAAGTGCTCCAGCAGTTCGGCACTTGTGCCACCGACCAGCACTCGACCATCTACGCCGAGCTCGGCCATCTGCGCTGCGGCCTGCACTCCGTAGCGGCCATCGGTAACGAGGATCAGCTCAGTAGGGGCGACGACGGCCCATCCGTTCGAGCCTGTGAATCCGGTCAACCAACGCAGGTTCGACAGGTCGCTGACGAGCAGAGCATCGGCCTGCTCACCCAGTCGCTGGCGTACCCGGCTCAATCGCGGGGCGACGTCGAGCGGCGCCAGAGCGGCCATCTGTAGCGCCGACGTCGCCGGCTCGGTCACCGTTGCAGCTCCAGCGTCACCGAGACTGCGACCACAGCCAGTTGGTAGCCGAGCATCCCGAACCCGACGATCGAGCCATCTGCTACCGGTGCCACCACACTGGTGTGGCGCCATGGTTCCCTGGCATTCGGGTTGGAGATGTGCACCTCCACGACGATGCCCTCGAATGCGGCCAATGCATCGTGGATCGCCCACGAGTAGTGAGTGAACGCCCCAGGATTGATGATGATCGCGACACATCGGCCCCTGGCCCTGTGGATCGCCTCGACCAGATCGCCCTCACGGTTGCTCTGCAGGTCCTCGAGTTCGAAGCCGTGCTCGACGGCAGCCCTGTTAGTCGTGGAGATGTAGTCATCGAGGCTGGCGCTGCCATACACCTCCGGCTCGCGCTCGCCCAGAAGGTTCAGGTTCGGCCCGTGCAACAACAAGATCGTGCCCACCCCCCCATCGTGCCACGCCCACGCTGCCGGTTTCTCGATCGATATCATCGTGTGGTGTCACCGTGTCGACTGCGGGACCTGGGTGGAGATCGCCCCGGGCGTGTGGGCGCACGCAGCGGTGCCACCAACATGGGAGCTGCGGATCCGCGCCGGGCTGCGTTGGCTCGGCCCAAACGCAGCATTGTTCGGGCACTCCGCAGCGGCCTGGTGGGGACTCGATGGGTTCGAACGCGAGCCGGTGCAATTCGTAGTGCCGCGCAAACAACGCTTCGTGCCATCCCGAATGGAATTGCACACCACCTCGGTCCGGCTTCGCCGCGACCAGTTGGTGCACGACGGACTGCGCTGCACATCGGTGACTCGCACGATCATCGACCTCGCTGCCACAGGCGTCTCCGCACGAGCCATCGAGGCAGCGATCGACAGCGGCATCCGAGCCCGGCGTACCTCGATGCCAACGTTGTCCAAGCAGATCACCCGCCGCAGCAGCCAGCACGCCCACGGGGTGCGCCTGCTGCGCGAGCTGCTGCTCGACTCCGGAGGTGAGTCCTACCTCGAGCGCCGCTTCCTGAGGCTGATGCGCGAGCACAACATCGCCCGTCCGACGTGCCAGGTGATCCACCGATCTGGCGGCCGTACCGTTGCCCGGGTCGACTTCCAGTTCCCGGGCACGAAGCTTGTCGTGGAGGTGTCCGGCCGGCTCGGCCACACCAGCGACGGCGACCGCGCCTCAGATGCCAGGCGTCGCAACTTCCTGCAGCGCGAGGGCTTCACGGTGGTGGAGTTCACGACTGCTCTGTTGATCGACGATCCGGCCTACGTGGTGGCAACCGTTACCGACCACCTCGCCGCACTGGTCCGTTGATCGCCAGACCCCGTTCTGATTCACACCCCGGCGACGGTGAACCGTGATCAAAATGTGAATCAGACAGCGAGTAGGCGTGCAGCGAGCCGACCGGGCGGGGCGGGGAAAGAGCGAGTGGAAACCCTGTGCCAGGAAGAACCCGGCTAGGACTGGGTCTTCATGCTGTCGAGCACGCCGTACATCGCCTGCACCAACGCGACAGCGACGAAGCCGACGACGAGACCGACGAAGACGATCATCAGCGGCTCGAACATGGTGGTGAACTTCTTGATCCGGCTCTCCAGCTCACGGTCGAAGTACAGCGACGCCACCTCGAGTTGTTCGTCGAGCGTCCCGGTCTCCTCACCCACCTTGAACATCTGCCTCGCAGCACCAGGGAACAACCCGGTTTGCGCCAACGGCTTGGCGAACCCGGCGCCCTCCATCATCGCCGCCTGGGCCACTTCCAGCTTCATCCGATACATCGAGTTGCTGGTGGCCTCGGTGGTGGTGCGCATCCCGTCGGGCAGCGGCACACCGGCCCTGACCATCGCCCCCAGAATGCGGCAGAACCGTTCCAGGATGGCGTAGTCGACGATGCCCTTGACCACAGGGATCTTCAACACCAGGCGGTCCTTTACGAGCTTTCCCTTTGGGTTCTTCATCAACCACACCAGGGTGCTGACGACGATCACGGTGAAGGTGAACGGGATGTACCACATGGTGGAAAACAGGTCGGCCACGAACAGCAGGGCGCGGGTGGCGAACGGCAGGTTGGCGTTGAGCTCTTTGAACAACGGCTTGAACTGCGGCAGCACGTAGCCGGCGAGGACCATCACGGTGAACACTGCAAGAACCATCACGACGCCCGGGTAGGACAACGCCGAGACGACCTTGGACCTGGTCTCCAACTCCCGTTCGAGGTAGCCGGCGAGGTTCTCCAAGGTTTCGTCGAGTCGACCGGTGAGCTCGGCAGAGCCGAGGATCCCCATGTAGTACGTCGGGAAGCACTCTGGGTGCTTGGCCGCTGCGCCCGACAGCGTGCCGCCGTTGCGCAGATCGTCGACCATTGCGGTGATGGTGCGCTGCAAGGCGACGTCGGCGGTCTCGTCGCCGATGATCTGCAGTGCTTCGGTGATCGGAATACCGGCCTTGACGAACACAGCGAGCTGACGCGTGAAGTGCATCAACTCCTTCTTCTTGACCTTCTCCTGGGTCAGTTCGAACGAAAGCGCGCCGCGCTTCTCCTCGATCTTCACCGGGAAGAGGTTCAGGCCGAGGATGAGCTCGCGGGCGTCGCCGAGCGTGGCGGCTTTGGTCACCCCCTCGACGGAAGCCCCGGCGGTGTCGATGGCTGCATATGCGAACCTGGGCATGGTCTGGTGGCTCCTAGCTGGCGAACAATGTTCGAATGACTTCAGGGACGGTGGTGACGTCGTTCTCCACCAACGCCATGGCCTCGCGCAGCATCGTGCGCATCCCTTGGGCGACGGCCAGACGGCGCAGTTCTTCTGTGGTTGCCCAGCCGACGATCAGGCGCCGCAGTTCCGGGGTTATCCGCAGCAGTTCGTAGACGCCGATGCGATCGCGGTAACCAGTGCCGGCGCAATAGTTGCAGCCGGTGCCGTGGAAGAACTGCGTCTTGTCGCTGCCGCCACTGTGCTGACGGAACACCGCAAGCTCATCGGCGGC
>JBDSMK010000012.1:0-5827 GCA_039915905.1 Ilumatobacteraceae bacterium | reverse complement strand
GTCAGTTCGGGCATCTCGAGAAGGAGGTCCTCGAGCAGCATCGGGTGCTGATGGCTCGAAGGCCACTTCGGTCCGACGATGCCGATGTTGATCCGCGCGAACAATCCTGCCTCTGCGGCTGCCGCGTACACGGGATAGAGCCTGCGGTCGTTCAGGTCTGTGCGAAGGTACGAGGGGAAGACCCCCAGCCCGACGACCTCGTCGAGCGCGGCGTACTGCGCAAGACGACGGGCGGTGGCGATCGGGAAGTTCACGTCCTCGAGCGCAATGACCAGCTTCAGCCGGCCGTCGGCACGGCGGCAAGCCTCCAAACCGACTTCTACCAACGGCGCACGCGACAGCACGGGGTTGTCCCCACCCATGCTCACCGTCAGCAGTGCCCGATCGGCGCCGGCAGCGTCGAGCGCCGCGAGTCCATCATCCAGCGTGGTCGACATCCACTGCTGCCCGTCGCCATTGCGGAACATTCGCTGTGCCGGCTCCAAGAACACGTCCACGTCCTGAACACGTTCGTCGGCGTCGAGCCTGAAGATGTTGAACCATCCATCGATAATCGTCACGTGCGCTCCTGGAGTGTGAGAGTGGGTGCTCACTTACATAGTATCCAGTTCATTGACCGCGAGAATCCATCACGCCAACTGAATGCCGTGTTCTCGTCATCTGAGGAGGCCTTGTGAAGTTCGGGATCGTCAACACGATCTTCGTGTCGGAACCTGACGAAGCGGCAGCGCTCGGCGTGCTCGTCGAACAGGCCGGCTTCGAATCGATCTGGACCGTTGAGCACGTTGTGATCCCGGTGCAGTACGAGTCGCGCTATCCGTACGCGCGTTCCGGGAAGATGCCAGGAAGGGAGGAAACACCTCTCGCCGATCCGCTGATCTGGCTGACATGGTTGGCTGCACACACGACAACTCTCAAGCTCGCCACTGGAGTGCTGATCCTGCCCCAACGCAACCCGCTGATCCTCGCCAAGGAGGTTGCAACACTTGATCGGCTCAGCGGCGGCAGGGTGATGCTGGGGGTTGGCGTCGGTTGGTTGAAGGAGGAGTTCGACGCCCTTGGGGCCGAGTTCTCAAACCGTGGTGCGAGGACTGACGAATACATCTCCGTACTGCGCGAATTGTGGGCCGAGCGCGAGGCGTCGTTCCGCGGCCGATGGATCGACTTCGACCCCGTACGGATGTTTCCGAAGCCGGACAACACCACGTCGGTACCGATACACGTGGGAGGTCATTCTCCGGCAGCGGCGCGGCGCGCCGGACGGCTCGGCGACGGCTACTACCCGACAACCACCGACCTCACAGAGCTTGCCTCTCGGTTCGCGCTGGCTCGCTCTACAGCGCAGGAGGCGGGACGCGATCCTGATGCGATCGAGATGACATGTGCCGGGGCCAGAGACCTGGCAGGAGTCGAGCAACGAGCTGAGCTGGGAGCGGATCGGATCTTGATTCCTTTGCTCGGCCCCACGATCGAGGATTGCAAGCGGCAGGTCGGCGAGTTCGCCGAACAGGTGATCGGCAAACTATGAGCGTCGGTGCGAGCGCCGTGGTAGCTACCCTGCGCAATGAACATTTACCTTGCCCGGAGGCAGGCACGTGGTAGTCAAAGCGATAACACCTGATCCACCCGCGACCGGCACCGGCAAGAGACTTGTGGCAGCAGACCGCAAGCGGCTGATCATCAAGGCGGCGCGTCGCGCCTTCACCCAGAGCGGCGACGTACGCGGTACCACCGTGAAGCAGATCGCGCTCGAAGCCGGGATCAGCGAAGGCATCATCTACCGCCACTTCGAGAACAAGGAAGACCTGTTCGTGCAGGCCTCTGTAGAGCCGCTGACGGAGGCAATCAACAGCATCGTGTCGAAGCTCGCCCTTCTACAGATCGACCTCAGCGGTCGCGAGCTTGACCACCTCTCGGTGCTGTACTGGAAAGATCTCATCGAAGGTCTCCGCGACCTGGTCCCACTGCTTGGACTGGTGCTGTTCGGCGATCCTGAGTACTCGGTGCCGTTCTACCGGGACGTGCTACTCCCGGCGCTGGAGCGAGTCACGGTCAGTTGGAACGAGGGATTCCGGCGGATCACCGAGGAGGACTACCCGCACCCGCACGCGGTGATGGCGCACTTCGGGATGGCGCTGATCTTCGCCGTCGACCAGAAGCTGGCCCTGAACCCGGAGAGTTCGTCGACACTTGCCGCATCTCTTGCCTCGATGGAAGCGTCTCGATTCGGTCCCGTGATGCATGGCGCGCTGAAGCGGCTGGCAAATGCACAGCCCGCGGCCGAAAGCGCTGCTCCCAAATCGAAGAGTGTCAACAAGAACCGGGTGGCCGCCACCAAGAGCGCCAAGTCGGCCGGCGTGAAGTCGACCGGCGTGAAGTCGACCGGCGTGAAGTCGACCGGCGCCAAGTCGACCGGCGCCAAGTCGAATAGCAGTAGGGCCGCCGGCGCGAAATCAGCGAGGGCTGCTTCCAACCCCAGCGCGCAGCGCTGACGTCGGCTTCCGCTCCAACATGTGAGTGAACGCTCGCTTAGTTAGTATGAGGCGATGCAGTCGCCGACGATGACGTCAATCGGGGAGCTCCAAGACGAGTGCGAAGCCTTTCTTTCAGAGCACTACAGCCTGCGGCCAACTGTGAGCCGGTCGTTCGTATGGGGAGAAGGCTCTGATCAGATCGTGCTGTTCGAGTCGCCCGACCCAGAGGCCCAGCAGGCCGAGGTGACAGCCGTCCGCGGCTGGCGGCGACTGTTGTTCGACGCGGGCCTCGGTTGGGTCGTTGGACCGGTGGATCTCGGCGGGCGAGGATTGACCCGGGGCCACCAGCAGGCGCTGGATGCGGCCTGCAGGCGTTATACCGTGCCCGGCAACTCAATGCTGACGATCTCGATCGGGATGATCGCCCCGACGATCATGCGCCACGGTAGCGAGTCACTGCAACGGCGAATTGTGCCGGCACTGCAGCGCGGAGACCTGATCGCCTGCCAGCTTTTCAGCGAGCCAGGTGCGGGGTCGGATCTCGCCTCGCTGAGCACCTCGGCGCGTCGCGACGGCGACGGGTGGCGGATCACAGGGCAAAAGGTGTGGACCTCGGGTGCGCACTTCAGCGACATCGGCGAAATCATCTGCCGTACCGGCGAAGGCGAAAGACACAGCAACCTGACGGCGTTCCTGGTCGACATGGGCGCGCCAGGAGTAGTGGTCAGGCCACTGAAGCAGATGACCGGATCAGCGGCATTCAACGAGGTGTTCCTCGACGACGTTTGGGTTCCCGATGAAGACAGGCTCGGGGATGTCGGGCAGGGTTGGAGCGTCGCCCTCACAACCCTGGCAAACGAACGAAGCGCCATCGGCGGTGACGGCTTCGGCGGCTCCGGACTGCTCAACGTCGACCGCTATATCGCGATGGTCCGAATGTTCGGCAGGAGCAGCGATGCAGTTGTTCGCCAGCAACTGGTGGATCTGTGGATTGGGTTGCGAGTTGCCAAATACACCCGACGACGTGCCAGCGCCGGTCGCGCCTCCGGGTCACCCCCCGGCCCGGAGGCGTCGATCGAGAAGCTGGCACTTTCGAACAACGTGCTGCGCATCTCCGGTCTGTTGTCCACCGTTCTCGGGGCGCGACTGATCGCCGACACCGGAGAGTGGGGTACGTACGCGTGGCGCGAGGTAGTTCTCGGAGTGCCGGGCTACAAGATCGCCGGGGGCACCGATGAGATACTCAAGAACCTGATCGGCGAACGAGTGCTGGGCTTGCCCAAAGAGCCACGGCCGGTGCGCTGAGATGGTTCGCAGACGCGACGACGAGTTCGCCGATATCCGCGATGGGGTACGCCGCGTGTGTGCCCCGTTCGACGACACCTACTGGCGGCGATGCGAGCAAGGCCACGAGTTCCCATGGGCGTTCTACGACGCATTGGCAAAGGGGGGCTGGATCGGCATCGCCATCCCCGAGGCATTCGGCGGCGGAGGGCAGGGCATCACCCACGCCTCGATCCTGCTGGAGGAGGTCGCAGCTTCCGGCGCCGGGATGAACGGCTGCTCGGCGATACACCTTTCGATCTTCGGGATGAACCCGATCGTGAAGCACGGCTCGGATGCAATGCGCGAGAAGTACCTGCCGCGGGTGGCCGATGGTTCGCTGCACGTCGCATTCGGCGTCACCGAGCCGGATGCAGGCACCGACACCACCTCCATATCCACCGCCGCCCGACGTGTCGAAGGTGGCTACCTCGTACGCGGCCGCAAGGTGTGGACATCGAAGGCCTCGCTGTGCGAGAAGGTACTGCTGCTGGTGCGTACCACGCCACTCGACCAGGTGGAAAAGCGAACCGATGGGTTGACTTTGCTGTTCGCCGACCTGCAGCGGCCAGAGGTGGACATCCAGCCGATCGCCAAGCTCGGCCGCAACGCGGTGGTGTCGTGCGAGGTGCGCTACGACGACCTGTTCGTCGACGAATCGGATCGAGTCGGTGAGGAGGGTCGCGGCTTTCGCTACCTCCTCGACGGCCTCAACCCGGAGCGGATCCTGGTAGCTGCCGAGGCGGTCGGTCTCGGGCGGGTGGCGATCGACCGTGCCGTCGTGTACGCAAACGAACGCATCGTCTTCGGCCGGCCGATCGGGATGAACCAGGCGATTGCCTCGCCACTGGCGATGTGTCACGCTCGGCTGCGGGCGGCCGAGCTGGCGCTGCGTACTGCTAGCAGCCTCTACGACGCTGGACAGCCCTGTGCCGAGGATGCCAACATCGCCAAATTGCTGGCGGCTGACGCAGCCTTCGCCGCCGCCGATCAAGCGTTGCAGACCCTCGGTGGCATGGGCTACGCGTGCGAGTACGACGTGGAGCGCTACTGGCGCGAGGCACGGCTGATGCGGCTGGCGCCAATATCCCAGGAGATGGTTCTCAACTACGTAGCCGAGCACGTGCTCGGCCTGCCGAGGTCGTACTGATGGATGTACCCCGCCCACTGGCAGGGATCCGTGTGCTGGACATGTCACGCGTGGTGTCCGGTCCGTATGTCGGTCGGATACTCGGCGATCTCGGTGCCGACGTCGTCAAGCTCGAGCCCCCGAGTGGAGACCTGACCGACCTTGCCGGGGTGCGACGCGACGGACGTACTGGATACTTCGCGCAGATGAACGCCGGGAAGCGCAACGTCGGGATAGATCTAGAGCGTCGCGGCTCCACCGAGTTGGTACGCGATCTGGCCGCGTCTGCCGACGTGTTGATCGAGAACTTCCGTCCATCTGTGATGCCAAGACACGGACTCGGCTGGTCGGATCTCAGCGGCGTCAACCCGGGCCTGGTGATGCTCTCGATCTCCGGCTTCGGCGCCACCAGTGAGTTCTCCGAACGCCGCGCCTATGCGCCGGTGGTGCATGCCGAATCGGGTCTGCTGGCGAGGCATGCGCAACTCGATGGACGGGTGCCGTCGGATATACCCATGGCCCTCGGCGACACGCTCGCCGCTTTGCATGGAGCCGTGGCGGTGCTTGCTGCGCTGCGCCTGCGTGATTCGACGGGCTCCGGTCAGCACATCGACTTGTCGATGATGGACGCGATGGTGGCCAGCGATGACTACACACACTTTGCGATCGACCGACAGTTCGACCCATACCCCACCCAGGGCAGCGTGTGGACGGCGCCCGGTGGTCCGGTGCTGGTAGCGGGGAACGCCAAACACGTCTGGTCGGTGCTCTCGCGCTCTTTTGGCCTAGCCGCCGAGGTCACCGCCGGCGCCGGTCTGCAGGCAAAGGTGGACGCACGGCACCGGGTGATGTGCGACTGGTTTGCCTGTTTCACCACTCGCGATGAGCTGGTCGCGGCACT
>JBDSMK010000163.1:0-2589 GCA_039915905.1 Ilumatobacteraceae bacterium | reverse complement strand
TGTCGCCGAGCCAGCCCGACGCAGGAATCCACACTGCCAGACTCAGCGTGTAGCCGAGAACGACCCACTCCGCGCTGTTCGAGTGGAACTTCTCGCCGAGCGGAAAGATTGCGACGTTGACGATGGTCGTGTCGAGGATGTCGAGAAACAGTGCGGTGACGTACACCATGGCGACGATGTACTTGTACTGGATCGGCCGTCCGCCTAGCTGAGCAGCCAAGTCTTGCCCCTCGATGGTCGCCGTCATCGGCGGCGCGCTCATGATCAGCCGGTGACGCTCAGGATCGTTATGATCCCGGTGCCGCCATCGACTCGGATTCGAGCCCCGTCGGGGATCCGACGGGTGGCGTCGGTTGCAGATACAACACACGGGATGCCGAGCTCGCGGCCGACGATGATCGCGTGGCTCAACGCAGCACCGACGTTGACCACCACTCCCGCGGCCGGCACGAACAACGGCGTCCACGACGGATCGGTGATCGGCGCGACGAGGATGTCGCCTGGTTGCAGGGCGGTGGGATCGTGCGAGTCGAGGACCACTCGGGCGACACCCTCGGCGATCCCGCCGCAACCGGGCAGACCGACGATTGTGTCCCCGGCACCCAGCAAGGCAGCACCAAGGGCATCGCGACGGGCCCAGCTGACAGGGTCAGCTGCGTGACCGTTGAACACGAACGGCGGCTCGAGCTGTTCCAGCCGGTTGTATTCGTTGCGTCGCGTACGTATCACATCGGTGAGCGAGTGCGGATCGCTCAGCAAAGCGGGGAACTCCGCCTCGCGCACGAAGCCGAAGTCTTCGATCGCGTCGAACGCACCACGCTCCAACATCCGCCGACCGAGTTCACGCATCGGCATGCGCATCTCGTGGATCACCCTGATGTTGTTCGTCTTGGTACGTTCGCGGCCGGGCAGCCAGGCTGCGCAACTGGCAATCGCTGCCTCGAGTTGGCCATGCGTTGCCGGGTCTCCAGCCACGGTGGAAAGCAACTCGGCCGAGGCAACGCGTCGGGCCTCGACGCGATCGGCGTTGTGGGCCAACGGATTGGCGCTGTCTTCGGCTTGGCGCATGCGATCGATCGCCGCCAGCGCCAGCGCTGGATCGGTTTCCCAGGTCGGCGAGCGCACCTCCCACTCGTTCGGGCCACGGCTGCCGTACTCAGCGACGAACGCCTGAAAGCCGACGTCGAACTCGTCCGAGCCGGGGTCGAGTCGCGACAGACTCCACATCGCGTGGCTCGGCTCAGCGGAGTCAGCACCATCGATGCCGCTGAGGATGGGCATGATCAGATCCGGGCGGGAGACCGCCGTGGCGACCGCGCTGATGACCCCGACCGGCATCGAAGCCATGTAGGTGGTGAACAGGTGATGGGCGAACATCGTGCGGTGGATCGGCAGCATCTGCACGTACCGCTCCCATAGGTCGGCGTCGCTGAGCCGAGACAGGTCGGGGCGCGCGGCACGCAGCGCTCGCGTTGAGTCGCGGTCTTCGGTCAGCTCAGTGAGATCGGACAGTTGATGCTGGGCGAACACCCAACCGAAGGTGGCACCGATCTTCTCGGTGAGGTCGGGGCGCACGTCGCCGGGCATCTCCGTATAAGGGGGGATCCCCGGCTGAGCACCGAAGAACTGCTCGTCCAGGGCCTGCCAGGAAAGTCCCGGGGCACGCTCGCCGAACACTCGGATCAACGAGGCGTTGAGGTAGCAGTATCCACCCTGAACTCCCAGCTGACAGTACTGGTCGGCTGGGAACTCGTCGGCTTCGAAGGCGCCCATTCGCACCCATGCATCGCGCCAGCCGAGTTCCGCCAACCACAATGCGGTGTCGCTGGTGAGCGGCGTGACCGGGTCGGGGAACACCTCACCAACGTTGGCCCGGGTGTAGAGCGGGAATCGTGTGGATAGGTCGGTGTCGGTGATGTAGTAGCGCTGACCCATTGGTCCCCCGATCGCCAGACCCCCATGGCCGGCATGCGCATAGTAGCCACCACCCTCGAATTCTCGAGCCGGGAGAACATTCCGCCTTTGGCACCGGTGGCGGCGTCAGGGAGTCCAGACCTGCTCGGCGCTGACTATCTGCCCACCGCCGACCTTCACCAGGAAGGAGAACGGAACGTAGGTGTAGTCCGCCGGCGCGGCGGCGTTCGGGGTCTTGCCGGCGAGCAGCCTGGCAAGCTCCGATCCGTCGATCAGGTAGCTCTTCTGTGTCGCGGCATCTGCCACCGTGACCTTCGCCGTGCCGACGATCATTGCCATCGTGCCATGCGGGTCTTCCTGCGTGCCGAGGTCGTTGTCGCAGGAGTTTTCGACCCCGGCGAAGTGTTTGGTGCAGGCATCACCGAAGAAGGCCTGCACGAATCGGAAGGTGATGAACGTCTGTTTGCCCTGGCCCACGCCAGCAGCCGACGCCCAGTACGTGCCGTCGGCCACGCCGGTGAGCGCGCCGCTCGTACTCACCCAAGCGGCGTCAATCGGATCTGTCTGGTTCGGCACAGCCGGGCCGGCCGTGTCGGTGTAGGCGACGGCAGGTGGCAACGTCAGTGCGACCGTCGTGCTCGGAAACGAAGTTGGGGCGACTGTGGCCGCCACGGT
>JBDSMK010000499.1:0-5745 GCA_039915905.1 Ilumatobacteraceae bacterium | reverse complement strand
CTGAACGTGGTCGGCGGCGCGGTCGGCACCAATTACCACACCGACTTCAACCAGCCCGACAGCGAGTCCAAGCAGGTACTCGACGCGTTGGCGCGCGCCGGCAACAAAAGCGACTCCGGTTTCCCTGCACAGATCGTGTTCACCGCGCCACAGGGCATCGATACACCGGCGATGAAAGCGGCGATCGAACCATTCCTTGCGGAAGTCGCCAAGATCAGCGGCGTCAGCGTGATCAGCCCCTATTCGCCGGCGGGGCAGTCGTTCAACAGCAAGACCGAGCCGATCTCGTTTGCCCAGGTGTCTTACAGCAAGCGCGATCAGGCGCAGGCCGTGAAGCTGGCTGACCAGATCGAGAAGCTCGGAGACCAGACTCATGCCGACGGCCTGCGGATCGAGTACGGAGGCCAGCTGTTCTCCAAGTTCACGTTGCCGTCGAGCGAACTGCTCGGTGTTCTCGCGGCGATCGTGATCCTTCTGATCGCGTTCGGTTCGGTGCTCGCGATGGGTCTACCGATCGGCACTGCGCTGTTCGGCCTCGGTGTCGGGATGGCCATCGTCGGCGTCGGTTCTCACGCCACCTCGATGCCGGAGTTCTCTCCGCAGATGGCGGCGATGATCGGCCTCGGTGTGGGCATCGATTACGCCCTGTTCATCGTCAGCCGCTACCGGGAGAACCTCCACGCCGGGATGGAACCGGAACTAGCCATCGCGGACTCGCTCGACTCGTCGGGGCGGGCCGTGATCTTTGCCGGTATCACCGTCGTCATCGCCTTGCTCGGTCTGATGATCATGAACCTCGCGTTCGTCACGGGCCTGGCCATCGCTGCCGCCGCAGGTGTGTTGGTGATGATGCTTGCCTCGATCACGCTGCTGCCGGCACTCCTCGCGTTCGTCGGCAAACGCATCGACCACACCTCGCGGGCCGCCGGTGCCGCCGTCGGCCTGTTCGTCGTCCTCGCGTTCGTGGGCGTGTTCACAGACAAGCTCGGTATGTTCGCCGGGCTCGGGGCGCTGCTGGCGGTCGGACTCGTGGGTGCCAGCTTCGTGCCGGCGTTCCGGTCGTTGCGCACCCGGCTGCCGGAGCGGCGCGAGAAGCCGAGGGAGGAACACTTCTGGTTCCGCTGGAGCCGGTTCATCCAGCACCGCCCGTGGCCGGCGCTGATGGTCGGTGTGATCGTGCTGCTCGTCCTGGCGATCCCGCTGCTGTCGATCCGCCTCGGGTTCAGTGACACTGGCAACGCCCCGACCTCGCAGACTTCGCGACGCGCCTATGACCTGATTGCCGACGGCTTCGGGCCCGGCGCCAACGGTCCACTGGTGATCGTCAGCACAGACCCGAAAGCTTCGGCTGCCTCCGTTGCCGGCGTGAACGCGGCGCTGGCAGCCGACCCCGGCGTGGCGTTCGCTACTCCTGGTAGCGAGATCGGCCAGTCCGGTACCTGGATCTGGCAGGTGTTTCCGACTAGCTCACCGCAGGACGCCGCCACCGTTGACCTCGTGCATCGACTGCGCGACACCACCCTGCCGGCCACCGGGTTGAAGGTGGAGGTGGGTGGGTCTACCGCTGCCGGGATCGACTTCTCGGCATACATCGCCAGCCGCCTGCCACTGCTGATCGGCGCCGTGCTGTTGCTCAGCTTCATCTTGTTGATGGTCGTGTTCCGCAGCGTGCTGGTGCCGCTGAAGGCCGTGATCATGAACCTGTTCTCCGTCGGCGCGGCGTACGGGGTGACGGTGGCCATCTTCCAATGGGGCTGGGCCAAGGATCTGTTCGGCATCGGCAAACCTGGGCCGGTGGAGGCATGGGCGCCGATGATGCTGTTCGCAATCGTGTTCGGATTGTCGATGGACTACGAGGTGTTCCTGCTGTCGCGCATGAAAGAGGAGTACGACCGCACCGGTGACAACGCAACCGCCGTGGCCGACGGGCTGGCTGTCACCGCGAGGGTGATCACCGCCGCGGCGCTGATCATGGTGTGCGTGTTCTCAGCGTTCGTGCTCGGTGACAACCGCCAGTTGAAGCTGTTCGGTCTCGGTATGGCTGTGGCGGTGCTGGTCGACGCGACCATTGTTCGAATGGTGCTTGTGCCGGCCACCATGGAGCTCCTCGGTAATCGCAACTGGTGGATACCGAGGTGGCTCGATCGGTTGCTGCCACGCATCGATGTTGAAGGCCACCACCAGATCACCGCCGCGTCGGAGCCCGAGGATCGCACCGCTGAACTGGTCTAGGAGTTGTTCGGTAGCGACCGCGAAGTTGCCGCGCCTTGACAAGCCGGGCCTCCATGCCGTAGCGATACGCCCGCCATGGCCAAACCTCTCGTAATCGTCGAATCGCCAGCTAAGGCGAAGACCATCTCCAAGTTCCTTGGCGCGGCCTATGACGTGCGCGCCTCCGTTGGCCACGTCGCCGACCTGCCCAGCAAGGGCTTGTCCATCGACGTCGACAACGGTTTCAAGCCGACCTACGAGCTCACCGAACGCGGCAAGCAGGTAGTCAAGGAGCTGCGCAGCCTGGTGAAAGACGCCAGCGAGCTCTATCTCGCGACCGACGAGGACCGCGAGGGCGAGGCCATCAGCTGGCACCTGCTGGAGTACCTCAAGCCGAAGATCCCTGTTCGCCGGATGGTGTTCCACGAGATCACCAAGTCGGCGATCGATGCTGCAGTGGCCAACCCGCGGGGTATCGACTACGGCTTGGTCGATGCCGCCGAGACGCGTCGCCTGCTCGACCGGCTGTACGGCTACGAGGTTTCTCCGGTGCTGTGGCGGCGGGTCAACCGCGGGCTGTCGGCCGGTCGTGTGCAGAGTCCTTCTGTGCGCCTCATCGTGGAACGCGAACGCGAGCGGATCGCATTCGTCTCCGCCGGCTACTGGGACATCACACTGCTCAGCAGCACCGCCCCGGCGTTCGGTGCGACGCTAGTTGCCGTGGATGGCTCGAAGGTGGCCACCGGCAAGGACTTCGCCGACAGCGGAACGCCGCGCAAGGGCGTCGTGGTGCTCGACGAGCTACGTGCCCGGACGCTTGCGACGGCGCTGGAGCCGGCCACCTTCACCGTCCGCTCGGTGGACGACAAGCCTTACCGGAGCAGCCCGAAGGCGCCGTTCATGACATCCACGCTGCAGCAGGAGGGCGGCCGCAAGCTGCGCCTCAGCGCATCGCAGGTGATGCGAGTGGCGCAGGGGTTGTACGAGCGCGGCTACATCACCTACATGCGCACCGACAACGTGGTGCTCAGCGGCGAGGCGCTCGGTGCGGTGCGCGCCGAGGTGCAACGGGCTTATGGCGACAAGTTCCTGTCGCCCTCGCCGCGGCAGTTCTCCACCAAGATCAAGAACGCCCAGGAGGCCCACGAGGCCATCCGCCCGACCGTACCGCTACGCGCCCCCGACACCCTTGGGAACGAGTTGAACGGTCAGGAACTAGCCATGTACCGGATGATCTGGCAGCGCAGTTTGGCCTCTCAGATGGCCGATGCCAGTGGCACCACGGTGTCTGTCCGGTTGGGTGCGCGAACCGCTGCGGGAGTGGAGTCGCCGTCTGGTGTGGATGCCGAGTTCGCCGCCAGTGGAACCACCATCACGTTCCCCGGCTATCGCCAGGTGTACGTCGAGTCGGTCGACGTCGACGACAGCGCCGACGAGACCCGTGAGGCGCTGCTGCCTGCGCTGGTTGCCGGGCAGACGGTGCCGGTGGCAGCACTTACTCCAAACGGGCACACCACCAGCTCGCCGGCTCGCTACACCGAGGCGTCGCTGGTCAAACGGCTCGAGGAGCTCGGCATCGGCCGACCGTCGACGTGGGCGTCGATCATCCAGACGGTGCAGGACCGTGGTTACGTGTGGAAGAAGGGCCAGGCACTGGTGCCCACCTGGACCGCATTCGCCGTGGTCGGGCTGATGGAGAAGCACTTCGACGATCTCGTTGACTACGCCTTCACCGCGCACGTAGAGGAGGTCCTCGACTCGATCGCACGCAACGAACGCCAAAAGCAGGACTGGCTGGCCGACTTCTACTTCGGTGTCGAGGATGACTCCGGGACCCGCCACGCTGGGCTGAAGCGCCTGGTCGCAGAGAACCTCGATCACATCGACGCGGCCGAGATCAACACGTTCCCGATCGGTGTCGACCCGGACGGCAACGAGATCGTGGTGAAGCCAGGCAAGTACGGGCCGTACGTGAAGCGTGGTGATGAGACCGCCAGCGTTCCCGACGACCTGACCCCCGACGAGTTGACAGTGGAGATGGCGCTGAAGTTGTTGGCGATGCCGAAGAGCGATGAGCCGATCGGTGAGCTCGACGGCTACCCGGTGTTCGCCAAGAACGGCCGATACGGCCCTTACGTGCAGTGGGGCACACCCGATGCTCCGCCACGCGGGCTGGACAAGCCAAAGATGTCGAGCTTGTTCAAGACGATGGTGTTCGAGAAGATCACCATCGACGACGCCGAGGCGCTGTTGCAGTTGCCGCGCACGCTGGGCGTGGACCCTGCCGATGACCAGCCGATCGTCGCTTCCAATGGTAGGTACGGACCGTACGTGCAGAAGGGCAAGGACTACCGCTCGCTGGCCAACGAAGACCAACTGCTGACCATCGGCTTGAACGAGGCGCTGCAGATCCTGGCCCAGCCGAAGGTCTTCCGCCGCGGCGGTGGAGCGAACATGGCGGCCAAGGGTCCGCTGCGCGAGTTCGGCAACGACCCAGCCAGTGGGAGGGCGGTGGTGGCCAAGGACGGAAAGTTCGGCGTTTACGTCACCGATGGCGAGACCAACGCTTCGCTGTCGAAGGGCGACCGGCTGGAGGCGATGCCACCGGAGCGGGCCTACGAACTGTTGGCGATCCGACGCGAGGCGATCATCGAGAAGGGCGGGCCGGCAGCCAGGCGCGCTGCGCCGCGCAAGGTCGCTGCAAAGAGGGCGCCGGCCAAGAAGGCAGCGCCGGCCAAGAAAGCCGCGCCGGCCAAAAAAGTCGCGGCAAAGAAGGTCGCGCCGGCCAAAAAAGCTGACGCAGGAGACGCGGGCACCTGAGATAGCAGCACCGGCGATTTGGCGTGCCCACGTTCCGCTGAACAACGGGCGGAGGCGGTTGGACGCGGCGTCGGCAGGCGCACTCGCTAGGGTCGCCGACGATGAGCGGCGCCTGTTACATCGCCTTCGAGGGGGCCGAGGGATGCGGCAAGAGCACCCAGGTGGCGTTGCTCGCGGCCGACCTGCACGCCGTGGCCACCCGCGAGACGGGCGGCACTGCAATCGGGGCACGGATTCGCGAGATCCTCCACGACACCGCTACCACTGGTCTGGCGGCACGCGCCGAAGCGTTGCTCACGGCCGCCGACCGGGCCCAGCACCTCGAACAGGTGGTGCTGCCGGCACTCGCTGCCGGGCGTCACGTGGTCAGCGACCGAAGTGCCCACTCGGCGCTTGCCTATCAGGGCTACGGACGGATGCTCGAAGTCGACGAGGTCCGCAAGTTGAACGATTGGGCAGTGGGAGCGAGATGGCCCGACCTGGTCGTGCTGATCGACGTGGCCCCCGACATGCTGGCGATGAGGATGCACGACCGTGACCTCGACCGCTTCGAACAGGCCGGCGACGAGTTCCATGCGAGAGTTCGCGCTGGGTTCGATGCTCTGGCGGCCGCCGACCCACAGCACTGGGCGGTCATCGACGGCAACGCCAGGATCGACGACGTCGCCCGCGACGTGCGCGCCTGCGTGCGTCGGCGGTTGGGGATCTGATGGG
>JBDSMK010000481.1:0-4862 GCA_039915905.1 Ilumatobacteraceae bacterium | reverse complement strand
AGCTGACACCAGCCTCCCGCCGGAGCGGGCTACTCGCACTCGCCCGGCCCTGCCTGTCGTCCGATTCTGTCTGTCGCCCGCAGTTTTGGACACCCGCGGGTGGCCAAAACACACACTTTCGGGGGCTGTGGCACCCGCGGGTGGCCAGAGCACACACTTTCGGGGGGTTGGGACACCCGCGGGTGGAAAAATGGAACATCTTGGGCCGGAGCCTGCTGACGGGTGGCCGGGCCGGACGGTGCTGACGGGGTGGCTGGGCCGACGGGGTGGTTGGGGCTACTGGCTTTCGTAGGGTTGGCCAGCGGCCTTTGGGCCGCGGGAGCGCCCCACGAAGCCGCACACCACGATGATGGTGGCCAGATACGGCATCATCGAGATGAACTCGCCGGGGATGCCCGTCTTGAGGAACGCCAACTTGTCGGCCAGGGAGTCGAACAGCCCGAACACCAGCGCCGCGCACAGCGCGCCCACCGGGTGCCACCGTCCCACGATCACCACCGCCAAGGCGATGAAGCCACGGCCGCCGGTCATGTTCTGATTGAACTTGCCGACGTTGGAGGCGAACCAAGAACCGCCGAAACCGGCTACCGCTCCGCCGAGGATGACGTTGCGGTAGCGCAACCGGATGACGTTGATTCCGAGCGTGTCGGCAGCCCGCGGGTGCTCGCCGACAGCCCTCGTGCGCAACCCCCAACGGGTGCGGAACAGCATCCAGGCCAGCACGGCAACGAGGCCGAAGGCGATGTACGCGTAGATCGTCTGCTCGAAGAACACCTTGCCGAGAACCGGAATGCTGTGCAATCCCCACACCTTCAACGGCTTCTGGGTGGGGACGTAGTTCCAGTCGGGGTGCTTGGCCAACAACCGCTTCGATAGGAAGTTGGTCAATCCGAGCACGAAGAAGTTGATGAAGAAGCCGACGATCACTTGGTCGACCTTGAAGCGGATCGCCAGCCAGGCCAGCAACCAGGCCAACAGGGCGCTGGTGATCATCGCCACCAGCACGCCGAACCAGAACGTGGTGATCGAACCGACCAGCACGGCCATGAACGCGCCGTTGAGCAGCAAACCCTCGATGGCAATGTTGATGACGCCGGATCGCTCGGTGAGGATCCCGGCCATCGCCCCGAAGATGATCGGTGCCGAATAGCCAATGGTCGACGACAGGATTCCGATGAACGAGAAGCTCGATCCCGCCGCAGACCAGGCCAGGAACGACATCAGCATCGTCACCGAGGCGACGGCCAGCATCGCACTGGTGAACTTGCCGAAGCCACGGATCAACTGGCCTCCGGCGAGTACCGCCAGTAGCGCGACCGCGAACCATGCGGTGGTTTGCGCAGGGAGGCTGAACGACCGGCCGGCATCGAGCTTGAACTTGGCCGAACCGTTGTGGCCGGTGAGGAACAGCGCCGCGATTCCGGCGAGCACCACGTAGACGATGCCGAGGTTGCGTGCTCGGCGACGTTCGGAGTAGGTGCGCGTGGTCGACGAGAAATCGTCGAGCGGCGATACCGGACTCTCGATCATGACCCCCACCCCCGGAAGCTGAGTGTGGATGCGGCACCGTCCTTGCGGATCCGCCATATCAGCCTGGTCAGTGCCGGGGCGGCGATGAACAACACGATCAACGCACGCACGACCAGCACCAGATCGAGAGGAACGTCGGTGTCGAGTTGCATCTGGGTCTTGCCGGCCTCCAATGCCCCGAACAGCAACGCCGCGAACACGGTGCCGCTGGCCGTGTTGCGACCTAGCAACGCCACGGCGATGGCGTCGAAACCGATGTCACCGGCGAACGCCTCGGTGGCCTGCGGCGTGGTGCCGAGGATCTTGACGGCTCCGGCGAGACCGGCGAGTGCGCCGGACAGGGCCATTGCAGTGACCGTCAGCCCGCCGAGCTTCATGCCCGCATAACGTGCGGCGTCGGCGTTGGCACCGAACGTACGCAATTCGAAACCCAGCTTCGATCTGCTGAACAGCCACCACATGCCGACTGCCGCCGCAATAGCGATGAGAAACCCGATGTTGGCCCTCAGCCCCGGATGGAAGAGGTTGAGCAGCTTCGGCAGATGGGCGTTCTTGGAGATCGCCTGCGAGATCGGGTTGGCGCTGCCCGGTTGCTGGAACGCCGATGTCTTCAGCATCCAGGCAGCCAGGAACGTGGCGATGTAGTTGGCCATGATCGTGGTGATCACCTCGTGCGCGCCGGTGCGTGCCTTGAGGAAGCCGAGTATTCCGGCGAACACGGCGCCGGCGAAGATCCCGGCGAGGATTGCTACAGGGATCTTGAAGATTCCGGGGCCCGGCATCGAGAACCCGATCCACACCGTCGCCATGCCGCCCGCCAGCATCTGCCCTGTACCGCCGATGTTGAACAACCCGGCACGGAACCCGAGCGCCACGGCCAGTCCGGTGAGCAGCAGTGGGGTAGCGAAGACCAGTGTCTCGCTGATCCCGCCCCAGCTTGCGAATGCGCCAGCAAACAACGCCCGGTAGGCGTGGATGATGTTGCTGAAGATCCCGCCGAACTCGCCGTGCTTGAGTCGTTCGATGTCGGTCGCGGCCACGATCAGCCCGCTGGCCAACATGGCGCTGACAACCGCGAGCACCGGCACGATCAGAACGTTCGTCGCGTCGAACCGCTCCATCCGGGCCAACCACCGCGGCCTCTCTGGCTCGGTCAGCGGTGCGCTCGTACCGACGTCGGTCATCTGCTCTCTCCGGGTGATTGGCTCGAATCGACTGGATCCTCGATGGTGTTGTCGGACTTCGCGAGTGCACCGGCCATGTACAGCCCGACCTCGTTGTGGCTCGTTGCGGCACGTTCCAGGTTGGCCACGATGTGTCCGTTGAACATCACCAGCACGCGGTCCGACAGTGCCATCACCTCGTCCAACTCGGTGCTGATGACCAGCACCGCCACCCCGCGGTCGCGCAAGCCGACGATGCGCTCGTGGATGTATTCGATAGAGCCGACGTCGACCCCGCGTGTTGGCTGGCTGGCGACGGCCAACTTGATCTCGCGACTGATCTCTCGGGCCACGATGACCTTCTGCTGATTACCGCCTGACAGCGTTCCGGCCGACGACAGCACCGACGGCGTGCGGATGTCGAACTCCTCGACCAGCCGCGCGGCCACCTGCTGGGCGGTGGCCCAGTGCATCACCGGACCCGAGCTGAGCGGCTTGTCGTAGTAGCCGGTGAGGGCGATGTTCTCGAACACGGTGAAGTCCTTGACGATTCCATCGCGCTGGCGGTCCTCGGGGATGTGGGCCACACCGAGCTGATGGCGTCGACGAGGTGATTCGTGGGTTATGTCCGTCCCGTCGAGGCTGATCGTGCCGCTCTCGGCGCGCCGCAACCCGACGAGTGCTTCGACGAGCTCGGTCTGCCCGTTGCCCTGGACCCCGGCAACGCCGACGATCTCACCGGCGCGAACGTTGAACGACACGCCGCCGAGCAGCTGTCGACGATCCACATCGGTGACCACCAGATCGTTGACGTCGAGGACCACTTCGCCCGGCTCGGCAGCCGACTTGCGGACCAACAGCTCCACCGGGCGGCCGACCATCATCTCTGCCAGATGTTGGTCGTCGACGTCGGCCGGAAGCACCTCGCCGACGGTCTTGCCGCGTCGTAGCACGACGATGCGATCGGCGATACGTAGTGCTTCGCGCAGTTTGTGGGTGATGAAAACGATCCCCTTGCCGTCGGCCTTCAGCGAGTCGAGGATTCGAAAGAAGTCCTCTATCTCCTGCGGGGTGAGCACTGCGGTAGGCTCATCGAACACCACGATGCTGGCGTTGCGGAACAGGACCTTGATGATCTCGATCCGTTGCTGCAGACCCACCGGCAACGTTTCGGTGACAGCATCGGGATCCACGTCGAGGCCGTACTGCGCCGAGATCGAGCGAACCTCGCGTCTCGCTTCGCGCAGGTTGAGCGCACCAGCTGTGGTCGGCTCCACCCCGAGGACGACGTTTTCGGCCACGGTGAAAACCGGTACCAGCATGAAGTGCTGGTGGACCATGCCGATTCCGGCAGCGATGGCGTCACGCGGCGAGGCGAACTGCTGGGCCACGCCGTCGATCAGGATCTGCCCCTCATCGGCGCGGTACAGCCCGTAGAGCACGTTCATCAACGTGCTCTTGCCGGCCCCGTTCTCGCCGAGCAAGGCGAGCACCTCGCCGCCGCGCACGGTGATGTTGATGTCGTCGTTGGCCACCACGCCAGGAAAGCGTTTGGTGATGCCGCGCAGCTCTAGTTCCATCTGCTCCGTCTTGCCCCATCCAGATTCAGTGCCGTGAACATAGTCGCCAAAACAACAAGTGGGGTCCCGATGGGACCCCACTTGTCTCGGTTGTCGATCGTTGCCGATCCGCTGTCAGGCGGTGACGGTGATCTTGCCGCTGATGATGTCTTTCTTCAGGCCGGCGATCTCGTCCTGCAATGCCTGCGGGACGTCCTTGGCCTGGTCGTGGAACGGAGCCAGGTCGAGGCCGCCGTTGGCCAGTGTGCCGAGGTAGTCCTTGCCGACCTTGCCAGTGGTCACCACGTTCTTGATGGCGGCGAGCACGGCAGCGTCGATCTTCTTCTGCACCGAGGTGAGGTACACCGACTGCTCTTTCGGGTTGCTCACGTACTGATCGACGTCGACTCCGATGACGCGGATCTTGCCCGGGTTCTCCTTGGCGTACGCCGAGGTGCCGAGGCCGACCGGACCGGCGACAGGGAACACGATGTCGGCACCCTCGTCGACGAAGCCCTGGGTGAGCCGCTTGCCGTCATCGAGGTTGGTGAAGTTCTTGGTGAACGAGCCTTCCTTGCCGTCCCAGCCGAGGACGGTGACCTTGGTGCCG
>JBDSMK010000477.1:0-5489 GCA_039915905.1 Ilumatobacteraceae bacterium | reverse complement strand
GGTGCGGGTCCCGGTCCCCGCACCCCGTGGACGCCCCCGCCCGGTGGACGCCCCCACCAGAGGCGGACTCCCCCACTCGGTGATCAATCCGCGCACCAGGCGGTCTCACCGCTCACCGCTGCCCAGGTCAGGCAGGGTCAGGCAGGGCCAGGGGTCGGGTCACGCGGGGTCAGCGCGGTTAACGGGGGCCGACGGTGACGACGATCGGATCGTCGACGAAGATCGCCTCGATCACCTCACGGCACGCCGCACGATCCACGGCGTCCCAGCGGGCCACTTGGTCCTTGACATCGCGGACTTTGCCGGTGGTGATCAGCAGGCCTCCACTGCGCGCCATCAACGCGCCGGTGTCTTCCAAGCCGAGTTCGAAGGAGCCGGTCAAGTAGCCCTTGGCGATGTCCAACTCGTCTTCGGTCACACCATCGTCGACAAGCTTGGCCAACTCGGCGTGCATCAACTCGATCACCTCGTCAGTGTGCTCCGGCTGGGTGCCGGCATACAGCTGATACGCACCCGAGTCGGCATACCCCGAGGCTCCGGAGTAGACCGAATAGGCCAGCCCACGCCGTTCGCGGATCTCCTCGAACAGCCGGCTGGAAAGGCCACCACCGAGGACGTGGTTGACCACGTCGAGCGCCTCGCGGCGCGGGTCGTTACGCGCCAGCGCCCGACCGCCCATCACTATGTGAACCTGCTCCGTATCGTCGTCGATCGACACACCTCTACCCACGGCGCCAGGCTTGCGCCGTAACGGCCGGGAAGTGCCCGAGAGGAGATCGGCAAAGGCCCGCTCAGCGGCTTCGGCCATCCGATCATGGGGCAATGGACCGGCGATCGACATCACCATCGCCTCGGAGCGGTAGTGCTCGCCGAAGAACCGGCGCACGTCTGCGGCGCTGATCGCGGCCACCGAGTTCCGGTCACCGCCCGGGTCACGCCCCAATGGGTGGCGCTCGAACAAATGCTCGGCGAAGACGCGATTGGCCACATCATCGGGCGAGTCGTCATCCATCGCCAGTTCCTCGAGGATCACCCGGCGCTCGCTGTCCACGTCTGCATCGGATAAAGCGGGCCGTACAAGCACGTCGCCGAGCAGATCGATTGCGAAGTCGGCATGATGCGCCGGAAGCCTGCAGTAGTAGGCGGTGTACTCCTTGGTGGTGAAGGCGTTGAAATCACCTCCGACACGGTCGACGGCGCGCGAGATCTCCTGCGAACTGCGCGTCGCAGTGCCCTTGAACAGCAGATGCTCGAGGAAGTGGCTGACGCCGGCCAATTCTTTTGGCTCGTCACGCGAGCCCACTCCCACCCAGACGCCGGCAGCCACCGACAACGCGCCAGGCACGTTTTCGGTGGCCACCGTGAGTCCGGAGTCCAGTTGTACGATCCGTAGATCGCTCACTCGGGGTTTGCCACCTCAGCGGTGACGGCGCGGGCCACGGTCGCGACCACCGCGGTCGTTTCGGCCACTGCGGTCAGCACGGGGGCGGTCGCCGCCACCGGTGCTCCCGGAACCAGCCTCGCCGCCCGGGCCGAGGTCACCGAGTTCGCCAGCCAGTTCGGCGTCGAATGCGTCGTCGAACGACACTGTTGCCACAGTGGTGGCCACTGCGGGCTGGTCGTTGCCGCGAGCGCCGACGTAGCCACCGGTGGATTCGCTGAGGTCGCCGTCGACAGCGTTGCCTGCGGCGTTCCACGACGGTCCGGGGGTCAAGCTGACCTTGCCCTTCTCGTCGATCTCCTCAACCACCACTTCGATCTCCTGACCGAGGGTGAGCACGTCGTCGACCGAGTTGATCCGCTTGCCGCGGCCCAGCTTGGAGATATGCACCAGGCCATCGCGGCCCGGCAGGATGTTGACGAACGCACCGAACTTGGTGATGTTCACGACACGGCCCATGTAGGTGGCGCCGACATCCGCCTTCGGCGGATCGACGATCGCCAGGATGCGAGCCTTGGCTTCTTCCATCTTGGAGGCCTCCACCGCACCAATGGTGACGATGCCGACGGAACCATCGTCGTCGACTGCGATGTCGGCGCCGGTCTCCTGCTGGATGGTGTTGATGACCTTGCCCTTCGGCCCGATGACCTCACCGATCTTGTCCATCGGGATGGTGATCGAGATGATCTTCGGGGCAGTTGCGGACACTTCGGCGCGCGGCGCGGCGAGCACTGCGTTCATGTTCGCCAGGATCGCGGTGCGTGCCTCCTTGGCCTGGTCGAGCGCGGCCGCCAGCACATCGGCGGGGATTCCCTCGATCTTGGTGTCGAGCTGCAGGGCGGTGATCGCATCGGCAGTACCGGCAACCTTGAAGTCCATGTCGCCGAAGGCATCTTCGGCGCCCAGGATGTCAGTGAGCGTGGTGTATTTGCCCTCGGCGTAGACCAAGCCCATCGCGATGCCGGCCACGGCGGCCTTGATGGGCACGCCGGCATCCATAAGCGCCAGGCTGCCGGAGCAGACCGAGGCCATCGAGGTGGACCCGTTCGATGCCAGCACTTCGGCGACGAGACGCAACGTGTAGGAGAACTCGTCCTGGCTCGGCAGCACCGGCAGCAACGCACGGGCTGCTAGCGCACCGTGGCCGATCTCGCGGCGCTTCGGGGAACCGACCCGCCCGGTCTCGCCGTTCGCCCACGGCGCCATGTTGTAGTGGAACAAGAAGTACTTGTGCGTCTCCGGCCCGAGGGTGTCGAGCAGCTGGTTCATCCGCGGCATGGCCATCGTGACGACGTTCATCACCTGGGTCTCACCACGCTGGAACAAGCCGGTGCCGTGTGCGGTCGGTAGTACCCCGACCTCGGAGCTCAACGGGCGCAGGTCGCGCGGCCCGCGGCCGTCGATCCGCTTGCCCTCGTCGACGATGCGCTTGCGTACCAGCTTCTTGGTCAGCGCCCGCACCGCTTCCTTGATCTCGTGCTCACGACCTTCGAACGGCTGGCCAGGACCGGCGAGCTTGGCGATCGCATCGGCGGCGGCCGCATCGGTAGCGGCGTTGCGCTCGGACTTGGCGCTAATGGTGACAGCGTGGGCGACGCCGTCGGTCGCGATCGGAGAAACGGCGGCGAGAACGTCGTCGCCGTAGTCCTTGGACACGGTGTAGGTCATCGGCACGATCGGGCCATTGGTGGCGATGACGCTGGCGACGAGTTGACGCTGCAGACCGATGGAGTCCTTGATCCACACCTTGCAGGCTTCGAGGCCACCGGCAAGCGCCTTCTCGTCGACCTTCGGGGCGCCGGCCGCGTAGTACTCGAAGCTCTTCGCTGTACCGCCGGCTTCGACCATCATGATCGCAACATCACCGTTGTCGAGTTGACGACCGGCCACCACGAGCTCGAACACCGAGGCGGCGCCCTCCTCGTAGGTGGGGTGGGGAACCCAGTTGCCGGACTGGTCGTAGGCGATGCGCACGGCGCCGATCGGGCCTTCGAACGGAATGCCGCTGATCATCAGCGAAGCCGAGGCGGCGTTGATGCTGAGCACGTCGTGTGGGTTGTGCATGTCGGCACCGAGAATCGTGAGCACGACCTGGGTCTCGTTGCGGAACCCGGCGGGGAACGCCGGACGCAGCGGACGGTCGGTCAGCCGGCAGGTGAGGATCGCGTCCTCGGTAGGCCGGCCCTCGCGGCGGAAGAACGAGCCGGGGATCTTGCCGGCCGCATACGACCGCTCCTCGACATCGATGGTCAATGGGAAGAAATCGGTGCCCGGACGAACGTCCTTGGCTGCGTTGGCCGTAGCCAGCACGGTAGTGGTACCGATTGATGCGACGACCGCACCTTGGCTCTGCTGAGCCAGCTTGCCCGTCTCGAACGACAGGGTCTTGTCGGTGCCCGTGATCGGACCCGACACTCGAATGGCTTGGGCCACGTCGAGCTCCTTTCTGAACGGCACACCCCTTGGCATGCCGGTGTCTGAACGTCGTGCCCCTTGGCACAGCGTTGTGTGAGGAGCAGCACGCCGGTTCCCAGTCGGGAACCTCTCCGGTTTGTGACCCGGCGGGACTCACGACTGACAACCGACTGGTGCTGCTCGGTTGTTCGGGCCAAAGGCCCGGGCATCCGAGGACTTCTCCCGGGATGCAACAAGGGTCGGGGTTTGACCCCGACCCGAGCGTAGTTTGCGTCTAGCGGCGCAGGCCGTTCTTCTGAACGATCTGGCGATACCGCTCGACATCGATGTTGCGAACGTAGTCGAGCATCCGGCGACGCCGGCCGACCAGCATCAGCAGCCCACGGCGGCTGTGGTGGTCTTTCTTGTGCATCTTGAGGTGCTCGGTGAGGTGGTTGATACGAGAGGTCAACAGCGCGATCTGCACTTCCGGGGAGCCGGTGTCGGTGCCATGCAGCTTGTGACCGTCAATGGTGTCCTGCTTGGACAACGTGTCTTGTGTGGACATGTGATGCCTTCCAGATGTTCCGTCCGGGTCAACCGGCGGAGGAGGTCGCTCGTCGTCCAAGTGAACCGACGGGCATCGCGACGGAGGTGAGGCCCCGACGGACCCCGCCATACTATCGCCCGTGACCGAACTATCGACCCCAGCCCGCGAGCCGCGCCGGTGATCAGCGCGCGCGGGTTGTCCAAGTCGTTCGGCACACTCGAAGTCGTCGGACCTTTGGACTTGGATGTCGTCGCAGGCAGCTTCGTCAGCATCATCGGGCCCTCAGGATGTGGCAAGAGCACGCTGCTGCGCCTCCTCGGCGGACTCGAGTTGGCAACCGCCGGCGAGGTAGTGGTCGACGGCCGATCGCCGGCGACGGTACGTCACGCCAAGCAGGTGGCGATCGTGCCACAGCAGCCAGGATTGCTGCCATGGCGCACCGTGCTGGGCAACGCCCGACTGCTTCTGGATGTGCGCCGGAAGGCCAATCCGCCGGCAGCGTCGGATCCCGAGGTGCTACTACGCACCGTTGGGCTGGCCGACTTCCTGGGGGCCTACCCCCATCAGTTGTCCGGCGGGATGCAGCAGCGCGTGGCGTTGGTGCGAGCCCTCAGCCTCGGCGCCCCGCTGCTGCTGATGGACGAACCATTCGCGGCGCTCGACGAAATCACCCGAACCGAGATGCGCACCCTGCTCACCGACCTCGTCGAGGGGCGAGGCGCGACGACGCTGTTCGTCACGCATTCGATTGCCGAGGCCGTGGCCCTCGCAGATCGAGTGCTGGTGACCTCCCCACGACCCGCCACTGTCGTGGCCGACATCGCTGTGGATCTGGCCAGACCACGCCGTAGCGGTCTCGACGACGATCCGCGCTTCGTGCAGTTGTGTGCCGAGGTGCGCCACGCACTGCAAGCCGCGATGTCCGCGACCGCTATAACCGGTCACCCCGGCGCAACCGAGACCGAGACCGAGACCGAGCGATGAGCATTCGCCGGATCGTTGCGCCGGTGGTCGGGATCGTGGTCTTCATGGCGTCCTGGGAGGCTGCTGTGCGGATGCTGCACATCCGTCCGTTCGTGCTGCGCGCCCCCTCCCAGATCATCG
>JBDSMK010000475.1:0-3763 GCA_039915905.1 Ilumatobacteraceae bacterium | reverse complement strand
ACCAGCACCAAGCCGCCCTCCACCGGGTGCTGGTCGTTGAGTCGTCGGATCGCCTCGACGGCGACGACAACGCAGACGATCAGAATGCTGGCGGCGTTGGCCTGGGCGGCGAGGATCGTGCCACGGTGGTAGCCGAACGACCGCGACGCGTTGGCACGCCGGCGGGCCAGGCGGACAGCTATCAGCGAAACTACGATCGCGGCAACATCGGTGACGTTGTGCGCCGCATCGGCCAGCAGCCCCAGAGAAGCGGCGATGATCCCGACCGCCACTTGCAGAACCACGATTGCCAGGTTCAGTGCCAGCGCAACTCGAAGACGTCGCTCGCGCTGCCGAGAGACGTCTGAAGACATGATCATATGTTGGCAGATTGGATCTACTTCGCCAACCTGATCGTCACGAACCTAACGTGGGCACGTGCCTAGCGAATTCGACGATCTGATCTCATCCAACCGCAAGTTCTCCGAGTCGTTTGCCCTCAGCGGCTTCGATGGCGTGGCAAACGCGGGTGTTGCGCTGGTCACCTGCATGGACTCGCGCATCGACCCATTGGGCATGCTCGGGCTGAAACCGGGTGACGCCAAGATCTTCCGCAATCCGGGCGGGCGGGTCACCCAGGAAGCACTCGAGGCACTCGTGCTCGGTGTGCACCTGCTGAAGGTGCGGCGGATACTGATCGTTCCCCACACCCGCTGCGCGATGTCGTCGCACACCGAGAACGAACTGCGTGAGATGGTCAGCGAGTCGAGCCATCAGGATGCGGCGTGGCAGTCATTCGGTGTGGTCACCGATCAACTCGCGGCGCTGTACGAGGACGTCCGGATCGTTCGTTCGCACCCACTGATCCCCGACGAGATTCTCGTCGGCGGATTCATCTACGACGTAGACACCGGATTGATCGACCGCAAGTTCTGATGCTGGTCACCCGGCCACGGCCTGAGCGGGTCACCCGGCCAGGGCCTGAGCCGGGGTGACGTACTCGTAGCCCAGTGCAGCCGCAACCGCCGGTTCGGTGACGTGACCCTGATACACGTTCAGGCCGTCCATCAGGTGCGGATCTGCGGCCAGCGCGGCCGCAGCACCCTTGTCGGCAAGCGCCAGCACGAACGGCAACGTGGCGTTGTTCAACGCATACGTGGAGGTGTGCGGTACCGCGCCCGGCATGTTCGCGACGCAGTAATGAACGACGCCATCGACAATGAACGTCGGGTCGCTGTGGGTAGTGGGATGTGAGGTCTCGAAGCATCCGCCCTGGTCGATGGCGACATCAACGAGAACCGAGCCTGGGCGCATCCTGGAGACCATCTCGGCTGTCACCAAGCGAGGTGCCCGAGTCCCTTTGACCAGCACCGCGCCGATCACCAGATCGGACACGGTGACGCATTCCTCGATCGCGGTGGCAGTGGAAAACAGCGTGACGAGCGCTGAACCGAAGCGCTTGTCGAGGCGGTCCAGCACGCCGACGTCGCGGTCCAAAACGGTGACGTCGGCACCGAGTCCGATGGCCATTTCGATCGCGTTCTCCCCAACCACTCCGCCGCCTATCACGGTGACCTGCCCGGGCCGCACTCCGGGCACCCCGCCGAGCAGCAGACCGGCACCACCATGCGGTGCTTCCAAGCACGTAGCCCCGGCCTGCACCGACATCCGCCCGGCGACACGCGACATCGGCGCGAGCAGCGGAAGACCGCCGAACTGATCAGTAACCGTTTCGTAGGCGATGCACGTCGCCCCGCTCGCCAACAGATCGGCCGTCTGAGTGGGATCCGGCGCGAGGTGCAAGTAGGTGAACAGCACCTGGCCTTTGCGCAGCCGGGAGCGCTCCGCCGGCTGTGGCTCCTTGACCTTGACGATCATCTCGGCGCGGTCCCACACGGAATCGGCGGAGTCGACCAGTTCCGCACCGCCCGCGGCGTACTGCTCGTCGCCGGCCCCGATGCCACGCCCGGCGCCGCGCTCCACCAGCACCTGATGGCCGTGGAGAACGAGCTCGCGCACGTTGGGTGGTGTGAGACCGACACGCAGTTCGGCTTGCTTGATCTCGCGAACAACCCCGACGATCATCTGCGACCCTTCACCCCTTGCCCGGCACCTCCGCCGGGACTCCTCGGACCCTGGCGACTGTAGCGACGCGCCGGACGCGCCTGGCCCACCACCACATCAACATTGCCAACCCCACGCAGACCAATGCGGCCAAAGAGAAGAACTCGCTGGCGTCGACGCGCGCCGCAGAGTCGGTGACCACCACGTGCTGGGGGGCGCTGCGCTTCACGTGAACCTGGCGGTGGGCCCCGGTGTGCACCGACAGGCTCGGCGGGATTGTCACCGTCGCGCTGTAGGACCGACCGTCGAACGTGTAGCTGAGGTCCATCCGTGGGCAACCCGACGCGCAGCTGCGTTCGACGAGCTCGACGGTCGCGACGACGGCCACGTTGTCACTGTCGATGTGCGGTTCGGCGGCCTCGACGGCGGCCAGCACTCCCATGAAGATCCCGCCCAGCAAGACGGCAACCGCGGCCATGCGGATCAACAGCGAACGGTGACGTGTCAACGGGTGCCTCACGCTGCGCGGCGGCGGGGTGGAGATGTAGACCCACCAGGCGCGCGGCGACCAACTGCGCGGCATCCGCAGCGAATCAGCGGGTGCCGGGTGACCGGCGGCTGCGGCTGCTCGGTTGAACCCGGGAAGCATCAGCGAGATCACCAGCAGGCCGATGCCGAACGCGCAGGTGTGGCCGATATCGGTGAACGTGGGACCGGTGAACATGTGCTGCAGGCTGAGCGCCGCGGCGATGGCTACACACCACGGCACACGCAACGGGCGCGGCAGCCGGAACGTCAGCGCAGCGGCCACGGCCGCCAAGGCATAGGAGATGCCGACGTCGATCGGGAACACCAGCTCTCGCCCACCGTGACCTGTGCGGACAAGGAACCAAACCCACACGGTGGTGATGACCGACGCGCCGATGTGTCCTGCGGCGGCGATGGTCAGCCATCGCCACGTGCCGAGCCACCTCTCGCCTGGCAGATGCACCAGGACGAACGCGACGATCGTGAACAGGAATCCGCCGTCCACGATCATGAACGCGCTGAGCACCAGCACCCGCGGAGCGTCTCGGCTCATCTCGCCGAGGTTGGTACTCACCTGGCGCAACAGAGCGTCTGCGGTGCGGCTGTCGAGACTGGACAAGGTCCACATCGTGATGCCGACGACGAACAGGTAGATCAGAGTGCCCGGAGAACGCCGTGCCTGCGCCGTCACCCAGCGGGTCACGCGGATGGAGCGTGAGGTGGGATCGGCGCGGACCGGACGCACCACATCGCCCGCCGAGGGGCGCGAGGCGGTGTGTGCGGACACGCGTCGAGCCTACGCGGCGGGTCAACGTACGATCGGTCGGAGGAACACAGAGAGGTTCCGGAATGGGGTAAGCGGTGGTGCTGAACCGGATCGCAATCGTCAACCGTGGCGAGGCGGCGATGCGCCTGATTCATGCGGTGCGCGAACTGGACGGCGTCGACGGCGTGTCTCGACGGTCGATCGCGCTGCACACACAGGCCGAGCAGCGCGCGATGTTCGTACGCGAGGCCGACGAAGCGGTCTGCCTGGATACCGGCCGACCTGCGGCGGCCCTTGTCAGTCCTTACCTCGACATGGACCTGCTGGAGCGGGCGCTGGTCGCATCGCGCGCCGATGCCGCTTGGGTCGGTTGGGGTTTCGTCGCCGAACGTCCCGAGTTCGCCGAGCTCTGTGAGCGCCTCGGCA
>JBDSMK010000471.1:0-4507 GCA_039915905.1 Ilumatobacteraceae bacterium | reverse complement strand
CGGCAGGCCACGATGTACGCCTTCCTATCGGCTGGATGGGTGTTGCCGAGCCTGATTGCGCCGGCCCTCGCAGGCAGTGTGACCGAGCACTTCGGATGGCGTTGGGTGTTCCTCGGAATCGTGCCGTTCGGGTTCGCCGTCGGTGCGCTGGCGGTGCAGCCAATGCGCCGCTACGGACCGGTCGGCGACGGCCGGACTGTGGCATCACGGATCCCGGCGGCACTCGGTGCAGCGTTGGGGATCGGGTTGCTGGTGACCGGCTTGGAGCTGGCCAACCTGGTGGTCGCGGCGATCACTGCCTCGATCGGGCTGTGCCTGGCGCTGCCGAGCCTGCGGCGCCTGTTCCCGGAGGGTGTCGGTCGTGCGCGTCGCGGCCTACCGGCTGTGATCGCCTGCCGAATGCTCGCAACCGCCACGTTCCTCGGTGTCGACAGCTTCGTACCACTGGCCGCCGACCGTATCCATGGGGCGGCACCCCGTGTGCAGGGCTTCGTGATCATCGGCGCAGCACTGACCTGGACTGTCGGACAGTGGCTGACCGCCAGACGACCACCACACAACCCGGGTATGCCGGTGCGTTGGGGGTTCGTGTTCCTGATGCTCGGTACGGTGTTGGTAGCCCCCGTTCTGGATCGCGGCTGGCCGCTGTGGGCCACCTTCCTTGCGTGGTGCGTCGGCGGATTCGGGATGGGGATCCTGTTCAACCCGAGCACTGTGGCGGCGATGTCGTATGCGGAGCAAGGACATGAAGGCCTCGTCAGCGGTCAGCTCAGCCTGGCCGACGCCGTGGGATTCAGCATGATGGGCGGGGTCGGCGGGGCGATGGTGGCGTTCGCCGACCGTACCTCGCTCACGCTCAGAGGCGCACTGGCTAGCAACTTCTCGATTGCCATCCTGCTCGCCTGCGTCGGCATCGTGGCCAGCCGCGGAGTGCGCCGCGCCTCGCGAACTGTGTGATCAAACCATCACGTCGGAGACGATCCGACCATCGGCAACCTCGATGGTGCGAGTGCGCGACACGTTGTCGAGCAAGGCACGGTCGTGGCTGATCAGTAGCACGGTGCCGGGGAACGCGGCCAACGCCTGTTCCAGCTGCTCGATCGCGGCGATGTCGAGGTGGTTGGTCGGCTCGTCCAACCACAAACAGTTGGCGCCACCTTCTCCGGCTCCGCCGGCCATGAGAAGAGCGAGCACAAGGCGGGTCCGCTCCCCTGGCGACAGCGATTCCACCGGCCGTGCGACGTGATCGGCACCGATGCCGAACTTGGCAAGCAAGGTGCGAACATCGCTGACCGTCTGACCTGTCGCGGCAAGGAACGCGTCGAGCACAGACGCGGCGCCACTCAGCTGCGCCCGGGCCTGCTCCAACCTCCCTATCACCACTCCCGGCCCGCGCCACTGGCGTCCGGCGGTCAGCGGCATCTCCCCGAACAGGGCGGCCAGCAACGTGGACTTGCCACTGCCGTTGGCGCCAGTGATCACGATCCTCTCGCCAAAGCCGACCTGCAGATCGATCGGGCCCAGCCGGAAGCCGGAACCAGAACCAGAACCAGAACCAGAACCAGAACCGGTACCAGAACCAGAACCAGCACCCGCGGCGCGGTGCACCTCGGCCGCCTCCAGCCGGGCGACCACGTCGCCGCTGCGCTCTACGGCGGCCAACGTGAGCCGCAACTGCCATGCCTGACGCGGCTGCTCGACCACCTCCAAGCGTTCCATCGCCCGATCGGTGCGCGCCGCCCGACCAGCGAGCTGCTCCGTCTGGTCGATCTTGAAGTTGCGTACGAACTTGTCGTTGTCGGCTGGTTTGCGCTTGGCACGCGACATGCCCTGCGTGGCCCACTCGCGTTCACGTTGAGCGCGCCCCGCCAGAGCAGAACGTTTGCCGTCGTACTCCTCGTATGCCTCCCAGGCACGCGCCTGGCTCACCTCGCGCTCGTGGAGGTAGGCCAGCCAACCCCCGGCAAAGCGGGTTGTCGTATGGCTGAACTCGTCCAGCTCGACCACGTCGGTGACGATCCGCTCCAGAAACGTGCGGTCGTGACTCACCACCACCACGCCGGCAGGCGAGCCGAGCACGAACCGCTCCAGACGGGCGAGACCGTCGAGATCGAGGTCGTTGGTCGGCTCGTCCAGCAACAACACGTCGAAGCGGGCCAGCAACAGCGTCGCCAACCCGACGCGTGCGGCCTCGCCGCCCGACAGGCTGTGCATCCGCTGGTCGAGCAGCACGGCAGTGAGCCCGAGGTCGGCCCACACGTCGGCGATTCGGGCTTCGAAATCGGCAGCACCGAGCGCCAGCCACTGCTCCAGCGCCGTTGAATAGCGGTCGTCAGCACCGTCGTCGCCTCGCGCCAGGGCTTGGGTCGCGGAATCAAGCTCCGCGGCGGCGCCGGACACCCCGGTGCGGCGGGCCACGTGCTCGGTGACCGATTCGGCGGTGCGTTCCGGTTCCTGCGGCAGGTAGCCGACGGTCGCCTGACGTGGATTGAGCGTCACCGTCCCGCCATCGGGGCGCAACTCTCCGGCTGCGATCCGCAGCAGTGTGGTCTTGCCGACGCCATTCGGCCCGACGAGGCCGATGCGGTGGCCGGGATCGACTGTGAAGTCGACATCGCGGAGGATCTCGCGTGCGCCGATTGCCAGCGACACGTCGCGGATGTGGATGGATGCGGACAAGTAACGGACCTCCGAGATCGGGCGAACAGGGACTTCGGGATTCGTCAGCCGGCCATCTCCACCAGTGTTGCCGATCCGGCGGTGCGATGTCGACCGGTTACTGGCGCGGTGCCCATCGGTTTGCTGCCAACATGCCTTCATGGGACCACTGTCGGGCGTCAAGGTTGTCGATCTATCGGTGATGATCTCCGGGCCGTTGGCGGCGACGATGCTCGCCGACCAGGGCGCAGAGGTGATCAAGGTCGAGTCGCCGGGCTTGGGCGACATGATGCGCTACCTCGGGTCGCACAAGGGCGGGATCACCGGCATCTACGCGACCAACAACCGTGGCAAGCGCAGCCTGGTGGTCGACCTCAAGCAGGCCGCCGGACTCGACGTCGTGCGTCGCCTGATCTCCAGCACCGACGTCGTGATCCAGAACTTCCGCCCCGGTGCAATGGAACGGCTCGGACTCGGCTACGACGCCGTCCACGAGTTGAACCCACGTCTGATCTACGTCAGCATCAGCGGCTACGGCGCCACCGGGCCGTACTCCCACCGGAGGGTCTACGACAACGTCATCCAAGCTGCCTCCGGGCTGGCGTCGGTGCAGACCGATCCGGTCACTGGTGCGCCGACGCTGTACCGCACGCTGCTCGCCGACAAGGTCACTTCGTACACCGTGGCCCAAGCGATCACAGCGGCCCTGTACGCCAGAGCGGTCGGCAGCGCCGGCGGCCAGCACATAGAAGTGGCGATGCTCGACGCGGCTATCGCGTTCATGTGGCCGGACTCGGCGATGGACGCTGCGCTGCTCGATGACGACGTCAACCGCGCCCCGACAATCGGTTCGGCATACGTCGCCACCCGCCTGGCCGACGGTTACGTCAGCGCCGGCGCAGTGACAGACGGCGAGTTCAAGGGACTCTGCGCCGCCTACGGCCACCCGGAGACGGGTGACGATCCGCGGTTCTCTACGATGGCAGCGCGGATGCAGCATCGCGCCGAGCTCGGCGAATTGCTGCAACGGTTCGCGGCGGCAACCACGGTGGACGAGTTCCTTCGCGGCGCGGAGCGGTTCGACGTGCCCGCCTCGCGGATCAACACCCTCGCCGAGATCGTCTGCGACGCCCAGGTGCTGCACAACGAGGTCTTCGTCGAGCGCGCCCACCATGCGGCGGGGATGATCCGCGAGGCCCGTCCGGCCGCGCGGTTCTCACACACGCCGGCGCAGGTGGGCCGGCCGGCACCGCTGTTCGGCGAGCACACAGACGAGATCGTGGGCGAGCTAGGCCTCGACCCGGTGGCGCTGCGCAGCGCCGGCGTGACGTTCTAGAGCGCCTGAGCGCACACCGCTGTCAGCCGCCGGGCAAGACCTGCACCGCCGTCAGCACCGGGGCGAACAGGTCGCCGTGTGCCTCCACTCGGGCAAGCACGTCGGCGGAGGTGAACTTCAGTGGCAGTTCGCCGGTCGCGCACCCGGCAACCTCGTCCCAGGTGACTGGAGTGGACACGGTCGGCTCGGGACGGGCACGCAGCGAGTAGACGCCGATCGTCGTCTTGTGCCGGGCGTTCTGGCTCCAGTCGACGAAGATCTTCCCCGGCCGCACAGCCTTGGCCATCACTGTGGTCACCCGCTCGGCATGCTGTCGTTCCAGCACCTGCCCGACGGCCAGCGCGAAGTCAGCGGCGTGCTCGTGGGTACACGGCGAGTTCAAGGGAACGTACAGCTGCAGACCCTTCGAGCCAGACGTCTTCGGCCACCCCTCCAGACCGGCCGCTGCCAAGATCTCGCGGACCCACAGCGCCACCTCGCAGCACTCCACGATGGTGGCCGGCAGACCAGGGT
>JBDSMK010000470.1:0-3558 GCA_039915905.1 Ilumatobacteraceae bacterium | reverse complement strand
GCGAGTCGAACGGCACCGCAATATGCAGGGTGCCCGGCTTCACCGGTCCGGACGCCGGACCGCGGTCGGGCGCGCCGACCGCGAACGGCACCGAGCCGCGTAGGTCGCTCTGGGCCAGCGCGGCGCCACCGGCCTGCTTGCTGGCGGTGACACCATTTCCGCTCAGTTGGCTACGGGTGGGCGTCCACGCCGTATTCTCGAACACCACATAGTTCAGCGGGCTGGTCAGCGGGGCAGCGAGATCGAGTTGGTCGTTGAGAGCATCCACCAGACCGGCCGGCTGCGGGAGCGGATCGGCGATCGTACTCACCGCTCCGTCCGCCACCGGCACGACGACGAAGCGGATGCCGTAGGGCGCCAGCAACCGGCCGACGCGCAGTGTCGTCTCGGTGCGGATCGCATCGATCAACTCGGTCAGGCCGCGTTCCGCCTTCGTCGGTACGCCGGCCCACGCCTCGTCGAGGCGTAGCGGGCCGTCGTCTGTCAGTGCGTAGCCAATGCCCGGGGCGTAGGCCCACGAGGCCACCGGAATCACTCGTGGATCCCCCAACCACAGCACCCGGTAGTCGCCATCGGCAGGGTTGGTGGGCAACTGGCGGGCCACCTCGGCCAAAGTGAGACGAGGCATCTGCCAGCGGCCACTGCCGATCGCGGCCACTCCAGGCAGCACGCCGATCACCACCGCCAGTGCACTGAGAAGCCCTAGCGGCTGGCGCCAGCCGAACGATCCGCCGCGTACGTCGTCTTGGAAGGCGGCGGCAATGCATGCTGCGGCGAGAGCAACGCCAACTGCCACGGGCGCCAACAGCACACCGGGCTCTGGCATCCGAACGAACAGCGAACCGCGGTCGTCGAGCACGGCAAGGAACCCGAACCCGATCACCAGCCCGGCGGCGCGAACAGCCCACGTGAAGCGCCATCCACGAGCCACAAGTGGCGCTGCCACCACCGGGATGTAGAGCAGTAGGGCGAGCACCCCGGCAGATCCACTGCCTATGCCGAACCGCGCCAGCCGCACGACGCCGAGCGAGCGCGTGGTCACCGGCGGGACTCCGACGATGGCCGTCCACCCGCCACGTCCGACGAGCGATGCCGACCACGGCATGTTGGCGACGAAGGCCACCACGACCACTACTACCGACCCGGCCAGCAAGGCCAAAGCGGCACGCCAAGATCCTCCGGCGAGGAGGGTGGTGAGCGCCAGAACGATGCCTGCCACCACCACCACCAGACCGAACGATGGGACGAAGGCCACGGTCACGGCAACGAGCAGGGTCAGTTGGGCGATGTAACGGATGCGGCTGCGCGGCTCGATGTCGGCGTACTGCTCCGCCTCCACTGCGGCGACCTCGATGCCGTCGGTGTTCCTGCCAAAGGCAGTCGTCTCGATCCCAGCGGCGCGACGCAACAGGTGCACCACCCATGGCATCGCTGCGTAGCAAGCCAATGCGCCCCAACGGCCGGTCGACAGCAGCCCTCCGGGCAGCGGAACCGCGGCGTAGACCACCAGTGCGGTGATGCGCGCCCGCGGCGTGGAGAACAGCGAGCCGAGGTGCCAGATCCCGAGGTATCCGACGACGAGCAGACCGAGCACGGCAACTGTGTGCCACAAGCCCATGTGGAACAACGTGATCGTGCTGCCGAGGCCGACGAGGGCGATACCGGTGGGGATCGGCGAACTGGAACCGAGACCGTGACCGGACCAGCCGGAGCGGTAGTCACCGAGAAGCGAGGCGGGGCTGGCCGGGTATTTGAGCATCTCCCCGAACTCCGGCAGGCCACCGCTGATCAAGGATCGGCTGCCGATGACGGCAGCGATCAACACGACCAACCAAACGATCGCCGGTGCCGAACCGGCGGTCTGGCGCCAGCGGCGCTCGGCGGACGAATCGCGACCACGACGGCCGGCCGCGAGCGGCGACCTGTCGCGCAGCCGTAGCAGAGCGGCCAACCGCACGCTGCCACGAGCATGAAGCCCAGCCACCTCGGCGGGGGGAACCAACCGCAGCGGGGCGATCTGGCGGCGGCGGGCAACGATCGCCGGCAACCGCGGTATGAGACCAATGAACGCCCGCAACGACGACAACCCCTGACGAACCCGTCCGGTGACCGTCCCGACGAGCACTTCGACGAGGCTCACGACGAACGTCTGCACCAGCACCCACGGCAGCCGCCGGGTGTCGGTGAGAGTGGCCACCGCACGCATCCGGTGCCTGGCCTCCATGCTGACGTGATGCAGGTCAGGACGGCGGGAGACGAGGTCACCGCGGTGGCGCGCTCTGGCAGCAGGGGCGACCACCACCCGCGCTCCGTTGAGGTGCGCCCTCCAGCACAGGTCGATGTCGTCGCCGTAGAAGCGCAACGCGGCGTCGAACCCACCGAGGGTGCGGAACAGGTCGGCGCGGATCAGCGTGCACGCCGAAGGCACCGCGAAGACATCGCGCACTCCGTCGTGTTGTTCCTGATCGACCTCTTCGGGTTCGATGACCGAGTCGATTCCGCCGAAACGGTCGATTCCGAATCCGACCTGCTGAAGGATGGTCGGGTCATCCCATTCGACCAGCTTCGGACCGACGATTCCGGCGTTGGATCGGTACAGCTCCTCCACCATCAGACGGATGCACGACGAGTCGAGGGCAACATCGTCGTGCAGGAAGCAGAAAAACCCGTTCTCACCCTCCACCAGGTGAAGCACCTCATTGGCAGCCGCGGCATACCCGGGGTCGCCCTCGACGGCGCGCACGAACGCCGTGGGAAGCCGACTGCGGATTCGGCCGGGAACGTCGCCTGCCTCGCCGCTCACCAGGAACAGCAGCTTCAGGCTGGCGTAGTCCTGGCGGGCGAGGGCCTCGAGGGTCTCGTCGAACCATGGCCCTGGCTCGTGGACGACCATTACAGCCACGACGGGCGGGGCTGTGTCCTCGGCGGCTTCCACGAGGATCCGAGGTTAGCGGTACTCGGCCATTGCGGCCGGTCACCCGGCGCAGGGCACTCCTGACAGATCCGCCCACTCCGGCGATGTAACAATTGATTCGTAGGTTCCAGTTACAAGACGTCGCGCTTGCAATAGTTAGCACTATGCGGTATTATGTGCGCATACCCCGGCGCCCCCCGCCGGGCACAACGAAAGGCAACGGGCCATGACCACGAGCACAACCAAGTCGACCAAGTCGACCAAGACGACCAAGACGACGGCGCCCAAGACGACGGCACGCAAGTCGACGGCACGCAGCGCCAGTGGAACACGCAAGGTGGCAGCGCAGGCATCATCGGCAGCGCAGTCCGTCGTCGACAAGGCAGCTGCGGCGGCGAAGTCCTTCCCCGGGCTGGACGTCTCCAAGCTCGACCCGCGCAAGCTCGACCTGTCCGCAGTGGACGCCGACAAGCTGGCCACTGCGATGCGTGACGCGGCCTACACCGTGGTCGGCTTCGGCGTACTAGCGGCACAGAAGGCCAACGTGCGCCGTCGGGAGATGGCCGCCCGCATAGGTGCCCGCTTCGGCGCCAACAGCACCCAGGTGGAGGAGGCCATCAAGGCCTTCGAGACCCGCCTCGGCA
>JBDSMK010000452.1:0-5912 GCA_039915905.1 Ilumatobacteraceae bacterium | reverse complement strand
CTCGACCTCGGCGTAGACGGGATCATGACGGACCGCCCAACCGTGCTACGCGACGTACTGATCGAACGAAACACCTGGTTCACCTGAGGGCCGGAAGACCCGTTGTTACTCGCTGATGTTGTAGCAGGCTTGCCTTACAGCGATCGCCGATGACCCTTGTCCGCCAGGGCCTACGACCCGTTCAGGTACTTGGCGCGTAGATCCTTCTTGAGCACCTTGCCGGTGGCGTTGCGCGGTAACGGTTCGTCGCTGAACACCACGATCGACGGCACCTTGAAGCGGGCCAGTCGCTCAGCGACGAACGACTGCAGTTCGCCGGCGGTCAAGCTGGCACCAGGCTTGACGATGATCACCGCGGTCACTTCCTCGCCGAGCGACTGGTGCGGTACCCCGATGATTGCCACATCGGAGATGTCGGGATGTTCGAAGATCGCCGCCTCCACCTCCGCGGAGTACACGTTCTCGCCTCCGCGGAGCACGACGTCCTTGATCCGGTCGACGACGTAGACGTAGCCGTCGGCGTCGATTCGCGCTGCATCACCGGTGTGGAACCAGCCGTCGGTGAACGCCTCGGCCGTCGCCTCAGGCTTGTTCCAGTAGCCGCGCACGTTGTTCGGGCCGCGCACCAGCAGCTCACCGACCTCGCCGATGCCGAGCCGCACGCCGGCTTCGTCGAAAACCGCCGCCTCGCACACAGGCACGGGCAAGCCGACGCTGTTCTTATGGGCAAAGTACGCCGCGCCCGTGTTGGCGATCACCGCAGATGTGGTCTCGGTGAGGCCGTAACCGTTGCCCGGGCTGACCTTGCCGGCAAACTCGGACTCGATCCTGGCGATCGAATCCGGTGGCACGGGCGAGCCGCCCTGGGCGATCGAGGCCAGCGACGACAGGTCGCGGTTCGGTGCATCGGGATGCTCGAGCAGTGCCCGCACGACCGTGGGAACGCCGGCGATAGCGGTGATCTTCTCGCGCTCGATGAGGTCCAACGCTTCGTCGACATCCCACTTGTACTGGGTGACGAGGCACCCGCCGGTCGCGTTGATCACATACATCGTGGTCAACCCGCCGATGTGGAAGAACGGAAACGTACACAAGCCGACACCGCGCGGTGGCGCAACCGGTGCAGCGCCGGGCTCCGGCGCCGGAGCGCCGGCCATCGCGATCGCACCGCCGAGCAACGTGTTGAACAGGTTGGTGATGTGGTTGCGGTTGCTGCCCACTGCACCCTTGGGTGCTCCGGTGGTGCCGGACGTATAGAGGATCGTGGCGTCGTCGTCGGGATCTATCTCGACCGCCGGCAGCGGACCAGGATCGGTGTCGAATACGACGTCGGCCCACAACTGAGCGTTAGACCCGTGCACCTCGCCACGGGCGACGACCACCGTCTTCATTGTCAACCTGGCAAGCAGTTCCGCGAGTCGCTCGTAGCGTTCGCCGTCGATCAGCAGCGCCGTCGCCCCCGAGTCGCTGAGCGCGTATTCCAACTCGTGAGCCAACCACCATGCGTTCAGGCTGACGGTGATCGCTCCGATCGACTGGCACGCCCAGAACGCGATCGGCCACTCCGGGTAGTTGCGCATCCCGATGGCGACCCGGTCGCCCTTGCCGATGCCGGCGGCCAGCAGGTGAGCGGCCAGCGATCGAACCCGCACGTGAGCTTCGGCGAACGTTGTGCGCTCACCGGCATACACGAAGAACGGCGCATCGCCGTGCACTTCGGTTGCCGCCCAAATATCACGCATCGCCGCGGGTGCATTCACGTACACCCGCAACTTGGCGCCGCGGACCAATCTTTCACCGATCTCGAACGGGCTCCCCGTGGCGGTCAATTGGGTCATGGCATCTGCGCGTGTCGGCATGTCGTCGGAACGTACCAAAGACGGCTGCCGCTGCTCCCACCAGCAGCAGTACTGCACCGATCGCGGTTACGAACGGACCGTGCTCCACCCGCATCACGACGTCGTCGGGCACGGAATCCACCGCTGCGCCGACACCCCCCGCGTAGATCGCCGTGATCGCTGCGACTGCCAGCAGCGACACGCCCCTGCAGTACCACGCCAACACGACGGCCAGCATCGCAAGAAGCGGCACGATCGGCCACAGTCTCACGGCCCAGCCGAAGGCGCCGGTGGGCGAGAAGCCAAGCCTGTCGACCAGCGCGAACAGCTCGTAGCTCGAGCGTCTTCGTCGGCCCGTGCGCAACCACGGCAGCAACGTGCCCACCAGCAGCAGAACACCGCCGGCGGTGACCACAACGGCGCCTCCTGCCCTCCACCTGGTCACGCCGCAAGCGTAGGAGGCGGCTGCCCCGCACACGGACCACCCGGCCCAGGAATCGACAGCCAGGAATCGACAGCCCGGACTCGACAGCCCGGACTCGGCAGCCCGGAATCGACAGACCGGACTCCGCGACGGGATGGTTCCAACTACTACGCTTCGCCGATGCGCGTCGACTCCAACTTCTTCTGCTCGGTCCCGATGCCCGATGCGGGAGACCCGAACGTATCCCCTACAACTCGCCGGTACGGCAACGACGATGTCATCGAGTGCTATCGGAACCTGGTTGCCTGGGCGCAGGCTTGCGACTCGCTCGGTTTTGACACGATGTGGCTCACCGAGCACCACTTCCAGCACGAGGGCTACGAGGTCCTGCCGAACCTGATTCAGTTCGGGCAGTACCTCGCACTGCAAACCAACGAACTGCGCCTCGGTCAGATGTTCAACGTGATACCGCAATGGCACCCACTGCGTCTCGCCGAGGACTTCGCCCTTGCCGACATCATCACCGGCGGCCGAATGGAGTTCGGAGTCGGACGCGGCACCGTGCCGCGTGAGGCGTGGTCGCTCGGCACGGTGGTGGCCAGCGGCGACAACTCGATGTCGGCAGAACACGACCGCCTCAACCGCTCCATATTCGAGGAGTCGATGGAGGTCATCAAGCTCGCCTGGTACAACGAGCGCTTCTCGTATCGCGGTAAGCAGATGACGTTCCCGCCCGACGATGTCCCCGACCGCGGCACGCTCGTTCACGACCTCACGCTCGTGCCACGGCCGTTACGGCACGTCGACGTCTACCAGCCGATCACCTCCCCGGAGACCATCGAGTACGTGCCCCGGGTCGGCCACCGCGCGGTCTACTGGTTGAGCAACGCCGAGAGCCAGAAGCAGAAGTGGGACCGCTACGCCGAGATCCGCGAAGAGGTCGGTACGCCGGTCGGTCCCGGCGAAGACCGCTGCCTCGTACTCAACTTGCATGTCGCCGATACCTACGAGAAGGCGCTGATCAAGGGGCGCCCTGGGCAGAACGAGTTCAACTCGTTCCTCTCCCCCTACGGGCGGTTCAACAGCTACCGCAACGCTGACGGCTCGAAGGTGCCGTTCGACTTCTGTCCGACGGTTGAAGACTCCAACAGGATGAAGATCCAGATAGTCGGCTCGATCGACGACGCCGTGGATGCACTCGGCTTCTGGCGCGACCTGCTCGACTTGAAGCACGTCTGCTTCTTCTTCGAATACCCGGGGCTCAACCGCCAGGAGATCATCGAGCAGATGCACCTCGTGGTCGAGGAGATCTTCCCGCGGCTGGGCGAGACGGTAGAGCGGCGGTCCGCGCCCAACCTCCCAAGGTTGGCGTGAGCGACGGCTCCTCCAGCACGGCGTCGACAACCGCTGCCGAGCTGCGCGCCCTGGGTTATCTGGTGGTGCCGGCGTTCGTCGAACCCCACGCGCACCTCGACAAGGCGTTCCTGGCCGAGCGAGTGCCCAACCCTTCGGGCGACCTGATGGGCGCCATCCTGGCGATGCAGGCAGCGCGCTCCACGATCACAGTGGCCGACACGATCAGCCGCGCCGAGCGTGCCGCGCTACTGATGGTGGCCAACGGCACCACCGCGATCCGCACCCACGCTGACACCACCACTGAGAACGGGCTGACCTCGGTGGAGGCCCTGATCGAGGTTCGTGAACGACTCCGTGACCTGGTCGACATCCAGGTGGTAGCGCTCAGCGGATGGCCGTTCCTCGGCCTCGCCGGTGCCGAGGCCAGGGCGCTGTTGGGCGAGGCGATCGCGATGGGCGTCGACGTAGTCGGCGGCTGCCCCCACCTGGAGAGCGACCCGGCCGCAGCCAACGACGCCCTGCTCAGCATCGCAGCTGCCGCTGGTTTGCCGGTGGACCTGCACACCGATGAGACACTGGATCCGGCAAAGCTGGCCGTCGCCGATCTTGCCGAGCGGGTGGTACGCACCGGCTTCGCCAACACGGTCACCGCCAGCCACTGCGTCAGCCTCGGCGTGCAGACGCAAGCGCGGCAGCAGGAGGTAGCCGAGTCGATTGCCGCCGCCGGCATCCACGTAGTCGCTCTCCCCCAGACGAACCTGTTCCTGCAAGGCCGATCTCACGCACAGGCCACCCCACGCGGCCTGACCGCGGTGCGCGTGCTGCGCCAAGCCGGTGTATGCGTCGCAGCAGGCGCCGACAACATGCAGGATCCGTTCAACCCGGTCGGGCGCGGCGACCCGCTGGAGACGGCCGGCCTGATGATGCTTGTAGCCCATTTGCTGGCCGACGAAGCCCTCGACACGATCACTTCCGCCGGGCGCACACTGATGCACATCGCCACATCGGCTGGACAAGCCCAGGACGACTTCGTCGCCATCGACGCCGCCAGCGTGCGTGAGGCGATCGCGTTCGGCCCGCCCGGGCGGATAGTCGTCCGCAGGGGCCAGGTAATCGACACGACCGGATTCGCTGATGTCCATTCGGATGTCCATTCGGATGTCCATTCGACGACGGTTCGTCGACGATCAGAACGGGCCTCGGGGTGACCGGGTGTCCTAGTATCGACTCTGCCATGGGGTCCGACCACAACAAATCGTTGCCTACCGTGCCGCGCCTGCCCGGTCGCCGGGCCATCGTCACAGGAGCAGCCCGCGGCATAGGTGCTGCGATCGCCGCGACACTCCGCCGCGAGGGAGCCGACGTCGTACTGCTCGATCTGACCGAGCCAGAGCTTCAAGCCACGGCCGCCGAACTCGGCGCCAAAGCGATCGCTGTCGATCTCGCCGACGCCGCCGCCGCGTGCCGAGCCACCGAGCAGGCAATCGAGGAGCTCGGCGGCATCGACATCCTCGTGAACAACGCGGGAATCTTGCGAATGGCGCCACTTCTGGAGCTGACGGTCGAAAACTGGGACGCCACGTTCGACGTCAACGTACGCGCGATGTTGATCACCACTCAGGCAGTTGCTAAACGGATGATCGGTGATGGTGTCGGTGGCACGATCATCAACATGGCCAGCATGGGCGGCAAGTTGGGTTCCCCGAACCAGGCGCACTACGCGGCCTCGAAGGCCGCCGTGATCTCACTCACCAGGGTGGCAGCGATGGAGCTCGGCGCCCACCAGATCCGGGTCAACTGCATCTGCCCCGGCTACGTGCTCACCGAGATGGGCGCCGCCACCCGCACACCAGAGATGGTTGCGAAGTGGTCGTCGCTGTCGCCACTAGGTCGATGCGCGGAGCCCAGCGATGTCGCCAACATGGCATTGTTCCTCGCCTCCGACGAGTCGAGCTACTGCACCGGCCAGGCGATGAACGTCTCCGGCGGAATGGTGATGCATTGAGTCCAGGAGCACAACGGCGCAACGATCAGAGAGGCCACCGATGAGCCACACCACTACTGCATCCGGCAACGGTGCCTCCACATCGCTCGGCGAGATCGCGCTGAGCTTCGACAACGTGTCGATGGTCTTCCCGGACGGCACGCATGCGCTGAATGGAACTTCGTTCGATGTGCGCCCGGGTGAGTTCGTCACCGTCGTCGGCCCGTCCGGTTGCGGCAAGAGCACGTTGTTGCGCATCGCCTCCGGCCTCAACCCTGCCACCAGCGGTTCGGTCACCGTCGACCGCTCC
>JBDSMK010000416.1:0-3609 GCA_039915905.1 Ilumatobacteraceae bacterium | reverse complement strand
CCTAGTGCCGTGTCTCCCAGTGCCGTGTCTCCTAGTGCCGTGTTTCCTAGTGCGGTGTCTCCCAGTGCCGTGTCTCCCAGCGGGGCAGGGCTGAGCGCCGGATCAAAGCAGAAGTCGGCCGAGCCGTCGTCGAGCCGGATCGCTGCACCACCGACGGTGGGCTTAGACCACACCTCGGCCTCGTCTATCACGTACACCAGCGTGGTTCCGTCGGCGGTAACCACCGGCGCTGCTGCGACGTGCTGCGGCCCATGGAAGGTCAGTCGGCGCACGCCACCTCCGGGCACCGGCTGCAGCCACAGCTCACCGTCTGCGGCGGCGTAGATCACCGCTGTGGCATCGGGTAGCCAGCACCAGCAGCCACCGCCCATCCCACGGCCGGTCGCCGGCGAGGGGTATGCGGTTAGCTGACGTACCGCAGAGCCATCTAGCGGCTGCCACAACAGGGCCCGGTCGCGACCCGTCGACACCGCGTACACCAAGCAGGACCCATCCGGTGCTAGGCGCGGCTCAGTGAGATCGCGTCCGGTGATGCAGCGCTCCACGGGTATCTCGGCCATCCGACGATGGTAGGGGTCAACGCTCGAGCCCGAGCCGACGGCGACGGCGACGGCGACGGCGACGGCCCGAGGGCCCGACGGCGAAGTAATTCGTTGGACAACTCCGAGGCGCAATGTCACAGTGAGCTCCAACCGCAACGACCACCAAGGAGGTGCCCAATGGAGAAGTTCCCGATCAATCTGAGCGTGATCGCGCCGACCACCCCAACGGAGCGCCGCATGGTCGGCCGCGGTTGTCTCGCCGCCTGACGCAGCAGCTCCGGGTCACCCCGCATTCACATTCCACGCCTCAGGGCCTACCGGCGACGTCCCGGTCGATCTCGGCGCTGGCGATCCGACGGTCACCGATCGGCTCACAGCAAACCCGCCGCCCGCCTGAGCCGCGATCCGACTTCCGCATCAATCGCGACTGCAAACCAGATCCAACAGCAACAACCAAAGGAACCGCCATGTGGCACATCAATCCCCAACTCACCCAGTTGATCGCCCGCGATCACCACGAGGAACTGCTCCGTCAGGCCGGCCACGGTCGGCCGTTGCACGAATCACACCGATCGTCGTGGCTCGACCGCTCGCCCGGTCTCGACCGAAGGCGAAGTCGCAGAAGGGCCGACCGCTAGCACGGAGGCACAGGGCGGCCCAGTAACACGGGTGGCCCCAGCACACGGGTGGCCAGCACACGGGTGGCCAGCACACGGGTGGCCAGCACATGTGCCGGTCATCCGTGGGCTCCCACCGTACGGAACGTGCCGCGCACCAAGTACGGTGGATGAACGATGACCGCCACCCGTTCCACCCAACAGCCCGAGCGCAACCTGGCCATGGAGCTCGTCCGGGTCACCGAGTCGGCAGCACTGGCCGCTTCGAGATGGGTCGGTCGGGGCGCCAAGAACGGCGCAGACGGCGCAGCAGTGGAGGCGATGCGCACGGTGCTCGCGGGTGTGCCGATGGACGGCGTGGTCGTCATCGGCGAAGGCGAGAAGGACAAAGCGCCAATGCTGTTCAACGGCGAGCACGTAGGCGACGGCACCAGCCCCCTGACCGACGTGGCAGTCGACCCAATCGACGGCACCACGCTCACTTCGCTGGGCCGCGGCAACGCGCTGTCGGTCATCGCGGTCAGCGAGCGCGGCACGATGTTCGACCCCGGTCCGTGCTTCTACATGAGCAAGATCGCCGTCGGCCCCGACGCCGTGGGCGCCATCGACATCACGGCCACAGCCACCCAGAACCTCCGTTGGATCGCCAAAGCGAAGCGTGAGAGCGTGCGCGATCTCACAGTGGCGATCCTCGACCGGCCGCGTCACGAGGAACTGATCGACGAGGTACGCGCCGCCGGCGCGCGGATCAAGCTGATCAGCGACGGCGACATCTTCGGCGCCATCGCGACCTCATGGCCGGAGGCCGGTGTCGACGTGCTGCTAGGCATCGGCGGCACCCCCGAGGGCGTCATCTCCGCTGCCGCATTGAAGTGCATGTGCGGCGAGATGCAAGGCATGCTGTGGCCGCGCAACGACGTCGAGAAGCAGGCCGCCATCGACCTCGGTTACGACCTCAGCACAGTGCTCACCACCGACATGCTGGTGCAGAGCGACAACTGCTTCTTCGCCGCCACCGGAATCACCGACGGCGAGCTGCTCAATGGCGTGCGCTACATCAGTGGTGGGGCCCGCACCCAGAGCCTGGTGATGAGGTCGCGCAGCGGAACCGTGCGGATGATCGACGCCCGTCACCGCATCGACAAGCTGGCCACCTTCGCCGCCGTCGACTACGCCTGATCGAGCGAGCCACTCTTCTTCAGGGATGGCGGACTAATCCGGCCATCCGCCGCACCACACCGCGCGGGGTGATCCCGCTGGCGGCAACCATCGTCTTGTTCACCGTGCCGGGTATCGACAGAGCCTTGCCTGTCGCCACATCTCGCAGGCCAACCTCAGCCACCTCGGCCGCGGTCTGCCAGACGTACGAGGGCAGTCGGGCGGACAGGTCGCCGGAATTGCTGACGCTCTGGAACTCGGTGCGGGTGAGGCCAGGACACAACGCCGTGACCTTCACGCCGGTACCCCGGACCTCTTCGTGGAGACTCTCCGAGAGACTCGTCACGTAGGCCTTGGTCGCCGCGTATACCGCTAGGAGCGGGCCCGGCTGGAAGCTGACCACACTGCTCACGTTCAACAGGTAACCGCGCCGACGCGGCACCATCACCCCCAGCGCAGCGCGGCTCAGCCTGGTCAGCGCGCCGACGTTGAGGCGTACCTCGTCGTCGAGCCGATCGGGATCGAGATCGACGAAAGCCCCCGAAGTGCCGAAGCCGGCGTTGTTGACGACGAGGTCGATCGGCCGCCGCTCGTCGATGATCCTGGCCTCCACGGCGGCGATGCCGCCCGGAGTTGTCAGGTCTGCGCCGAGCACCTCCACGCCCGGGTAGGCGCCGGCCAACTGTTCGAGACGGTCGGTGCGCCTGGCAACCACCACCTGGGGAACACCGGCTTCGCCGAGCAGGCGAGACATCGCCTCGCCGATACCGCTGGACGCTCCGGTGATCAGAGCCGAAGTGAATGGAAACGTGCGGGCCATGCCGGCACGCTAACGGTTCGCGGACGGCCGGCGTCTGCGCCGAGCCGCGTGCACCAACCCCCGGCGCAGTTGGTCGATGGTGACTAGTGCTGTGCCGCGGAGGTGCCGTTGACCCCGCCGGTGGCGTTCAGTCTGGCGTGTGCTCTGGCCAATGCTGCTTCGGCGTCGGCATCGCCCTCCTTCGCCAGGATGGCTTCTGCCCGCTCTTTGGCGGCCGCTGCCCGGGCCCGATCGATGTCGTCGGCCAACTCGGCAACATCACTCAGAATCGACACGGTGTTGCCGCTGACCTGCACGAATCCGCCGTGCACAGCGACATCGAGCACGCTTCCGTCTTCCAGAGTTATCCGGGTGTGATTCTCGATCAACGCCCCGAGGAACGGTGCATGCCCCGGTAGGAACGCGATCTCTCCGCTACCGAGGATGCGGGTGATTACCTGCGTCGCCTCGCCGGAGAACAACGACTTCTCCG
>JBDSMK010000360.1:0-5292 GCA_039915905.1 Ilumatobacteraceae bacterium | reverse complement strand
AAGCTCGAACTGAACGAGCCCAGCGACGAACTACAGACCTCGATACTGGCATCGGTCACGGAAACGCCGCTACGAAGCAATGCCATCGCCCGCTCGATGCGGCGAGTCATGAGATACGAGTACGGAGTCTCGCCGTAGGTCGAACGGAACTTCCGCGAGAAATGCGCAGGCGACATCAACGCCCGGCTGGCCAACTCCGGAACGCTCAACCGGCTCGCGTAGTTGCGATCCATGAAATCGCGCGCACGTCGAAGGTGCGCGAGGTCAGCGACAGCATCAGGTGACACGCCTCGAACGGTAATGCACTCGGTCTAAGCAGTACCCCGCCCAGCCACGCCGTTCGGTGGAGTCGCCTGGATCGGAGGTGCTGCGTGGTAGTTCAGCATTTCCAAGCAGAACACCCGTCAGGCCGGCGAAGCGGCGGTGGAGCCGGTGTGGCCAAGCCCGGACCCTTCGCAGTAGACGTACCTGTCCCACGAGAATTCCCACGACCTGAAATTTTCCGCCATTGCTGACACCGAGACCGTGAACGGCCCAGGCAGTTCACGGATTTCCGCAGCTGACGATGTCAGATGAAGTAGGGCCGCCGCCGAGCAGGCTCGCCCGTCGCCTAGGCCTCGGTGATGCCGTTTTCATCGGCCTCGGCGCGATGATCGGAGCCGGCGTGTTCGCGGCGGTCGGGCCGGCCGCTGAGGCCGCCGGCTCAGGACTGCTCATCGGTCTCGCGATCGCAGCGTTAGTCGCGTACTGCAACGCGACGTCCTCGGCTGCACTGGCGGCCGTCTATCCCGCGTCGGGTGGCACATATGTTTACGGCCGCGAACGACTCGGACCGTTTTGGGGCTACCTCGCCGGATGGGGGTTCATCGTCGGCAAAACCGCCAGCTGCGCCGCGATGGCCCTCACCGTTGGCGCCTACGCCGCGCCGCCACTTCGGCGGCCGATTGCCGTAGCCGCCGTCGTCATTCTCACCGCCGTCAACTACTTCGGCGTCCGCAAGACCGTCGCGCTGACTCGCGTGATTGTCATGGTCGTCCTCGTCGCGCTTGCGCTGGTCGTTGTCGGTGCAACCTTCGGCGGCGCGGCGAGTTTCGACCACGTCCGCGGCCTGGGTGTCGGCGGTATCGGTGGAATCCTGCAGTCCGCCGGACTGCTGTTCTTCGCATTCGCCGGCTACGCCCGGATTGCGACCCTCGGCGAGGAGGTCAACGACCCGGCTCGCACAATCCCCAAGGCCATCCCCCGAGCGCTCGGGATAACGCTCGCGGTCTACGCCGTGGTGATTGTCAGCGCACTCGCAGCCGTCGGGGCTGACGCACTCGCTAGGTCCAGCGCGCCGCTCGCAACCGCCGTGCGCGCAGGCAACCTTGACGTGCTCGTCCCAGCTGTTCGCATCGGCGGAACGGTCGCCGCGCTCGGCGTCCTCCTCTCACTGATCGCAGGCCTTAGCCGCACAGGCTTCGCCATGGCCGCCAATCACGAGCTCCCAGCCTGGCTCGCCGCGATCCACCCCATCCACAAGACGCCACACCGAGCGGAACTCGTTGCCGGAGCACTGATCGTTGTGCTAGTCACACTGACCGATCTTCGCGGAGTCATCGGCTTCAGCTCGTTCTGCATCCTCACCTATTACGCAATCGCCAACGCTTCCGCCTGGACGCTCCCGCCGCAGCAGCGTCGCAAGCCGCGGAGCATCGCCGCCGTCGGTCTCATCGGATGTGCCACGCTCGCGTTCACCCTCCCGAGGACCGCGGTCGTTACTGGCGCGGCCGTCCTCGCGGTCGGTGCGCTCATCTGGGGTGTGCGTCGCCCGATGAGGCCGCGATAGGCGCTCCGTACCGATTCGCCGTTGACACCGATTCGGCGTCGACACCGTAAGCGCACCGCCGTCAACGAGGCTCGCCGGAGCTGCACCCCTCTAGCCTGGCGCAGGTGACAACGGCGACGGTGGTCGGCGGCGGGCCGGCCGGACTGATGGCTGCCGAGGTGTTGGCCGGCGCCGGGTTGACGGTGACGGTGTTCGAGCACAACCGCTCGGTCGGGCGCAAGCTGCTGCTGGCCGGGCGCTCCGGGCTGAACCTGACGCACAACGAACCGTTCGACGACTTGCTGATGCGCTACGGCCCGGCCGCGCCACGGCTGCACGAGTCTCTGAGCGCCTTCGACGCCGGCCGCCTACGGCATTGGTGCGAGTCGCTCGGACAGCCGACGTTCGTGGGCTCCACCGGACGGGTGTTCCCCGAGGCAATGCGCGCCGCCCAACTGCTGCGGGCATGGTTGGCGCGCCTTGCCGATTGTGGAGTGGCGCTCGAAGTCGGCGCCCGCTGGCAGGGTTGGGCGAGCGACGGACATGGCGGATGCGATCCGCGCCGGCTCCGGTTCGAGCGACGCAATGGCATACAGTTCGAAGTCGTCAGCGACGTGACAGTGTTGGCCCTCGGTGGTGCAAGCTGGCCGCGCGTCGGCTCCGATGGCGGGTGGGTCAATGTGTTGCGCGCCGCTGGCGTAGCAGTGAACGATCTTCGCCCGGCGAACTGCGGTGTGCTGGTGGACTGGTCGCCCGGCTTCGTCGAACGGTTCGAAGGCATGCCGCTGAAGAACGTCGCGATCGCCGCCGGCGATGCGGTGGTACGGGGGGATGCGACGGTCACCCGCGGCGGCCTTGAGGGAAGCCCGGTGTACGCGCTGTCGGCCGCCATCCGCAACGACATCGACAGCCTCGGGCAGTGCCGGGTCACGATCGACCTGCAGCCCGACCTCGACGCCGACAGGTTGACCGACCGACTGCGATCCGGGCGTTCGAAGGACTCGCTGTCCACATCGTTGCGCCGCACGATCGGGTTGTCGAAGGTGGCCATCGCGCTGCTCAGCGAGGCAGCCACCGGCCGGCCGCCGAGCGATCCTTCGGAACTTGCCACCCTCGTCAAGGCGGTGCCGTTTGCCATCATCGAGACGATGCCAATCGCCCGAGCCATCTCGTCGGCAGGTGGGGTGTCGTTCGACGCTGTCAACGGATCGTTGATGCTCGACCAGTTGCCGGGCACGTTCGTAGCCGGCGAGATGCTCGATTGGGAAGCACCGACCGGCGGCTACCTCCTTCAGGCCACGTTCAGCACAGCAGTATCGGCCGCACGCGGTGCGATTTCCTGGCTGTCTCAACAGCCCGACCAGCGGGGGTGCTTGTAATCCACTGGCTCGGCGGTAAGGCTGCAGAGGTGACCAGTAGTGCAGAGCCCTTGCGAGAGCGCGACCGTGCCATCATCGAGTTCGAGGCGGCATTCATCATGCTCGACGAAGATCGCCACGCTGCGATCCGGGCGCGGTTCGCGTGCTCTGCGGAGGAGTACAATCACGAACTCAACCGGGTGATCGACCACCCACAGGCTCTGACCATCGATCCGCTGGTTGTCCGTCGTTTGCGCCGTCAGCGCGACCGGCGGAGGCGGGCGATGATCGGCGGGACGGGCTTACAGCAAGGGGGCCATGCATGAGCAACGACCAGACCGGACAGACACCTCGTCGGACGACGGGAGGGTCACCGGCTGCGTCCACGATCATGATCGTGGTCACCGTGCTCGCTGTGGTCGTCGGGTTCTTCATCCTCAAGACGATCCGCGACGACGGCGGTAGCACGAGTGGCCCGAAGTCACCTGGCGTGGGTGCGACAACCAGCACCACCATGTCCGGCGCGACGACGACATTGGTGGCCCCGACGACGACGCAGGCGATGGTCTTCACCGGCACGAGCGTGCAGGTGGCCAACGCTTCCACCGGTAGCGGCGTTGCCGGCAAGCTGTCCACCGATCTGGCCGGGAAGGGCTTCACCATGGCCAAGGCGACCAACGCAAAGGGCGCCAACTTGGCAACCAGCAAGGTGCTCTACGACCCTGCCAACTCCAGCGCCAAGGCTGTGGCCGACACCGTGGCCGTGCTGATGGGAGGAATCGAGGTGGCCCCGCTACCGGCTGCCGTTCCCACCTCGGAAGGCAAGCTGCCCACCGGAACTGGTGTTCTGGTGATGCTCGGCAACGATCGCGCCGGCAAGACTCTCGCCCAGATGGGTGGCGCCACCGTCACGCCGTCGTCGGTTCCGTCGGCAACCGTGATCGCCGGGGCGACGACCTCGACCACCATCAAGGCCTGACCGTCAAGGCCTGACCGTCAAGGCCTGACGGTCAAGGCCTGACCGTCCAGCGCCTGGCCAGCGCCTGGCTGGTCGGCGTCCAGCCAGATCAGCGGCGTTCAGCCGGCGGCCATCCGCCGCAGCAGGATGATCGCGGCGTGCTCGATGCACCACAGTGGTTCACTCATCGCCCGATCGATGCCGTACTCGTGAACCAGTGCGACATGATCGATGCGCCCGGCTACCGCGTCGGTCAGGTCGCCCACCACCGCCCCCACAGGCCGGCCCACCCCTGCGGCGATCTCCTGCACACCGCCGACCACCTTGCCGGCAAAGCTCTGCTCGTCGAGAAACCCTTCGCCGGTGACCACCAGGTCTGCATCACAGATCGCGTCGTGAACGTCGAGCTCGTCGGCAACCAGATCGAAACCGGCGAACAGCCGCCCGCCGAGGGCCAGCAACGCGCCACCCAGCCCCCCGGCCGCGCCGCCGCCCGGGGCGTCACGCACGTCCACACCGAAGTCGGCCAGATAGATCTGGGCGATGCGCCGCAGCCTTCCTGTGAGCAGCTTGACCTGCGCTGCAGTGGCGCCTTTCTGCGGGCCGAACACCGCAGCAGCATCGACGAACAGAGTGCGCACGTCGCAGGCCACCAGGAGGTCTACGGCGCGCAGCCGTTGCGGCGCGTGGATCGCACGTAGCGCAGCCAGACCACCGTCTGTTGTCGCCGATCCGCCGAGGCACACGATGATCTTCTTCGCCCCGGCGTCGAGGGCCATGTCGATCAGCTCTCCTGTGCCAACAGTTGATGCAGCGACGGCGTCGTTGCCGGCTGCACCTCCGACCAGGTCGAGCCCTGATGCGGTGGACATCTCGATCACCGCGGTGTCACGGTGCAGGCGCCAGCCGGCACTCACCGGATCGCCCAGCGGACCTGTAACCGTGGACTGCCGGTTGGCCCCTCCGAGGGCCGCCAACGTGCCCTCCCCGCCGTCGGCGACGGGTAGTTCCACACACTCGTGGCCGAGCTCCCAGCAGGCGTTGCCAACGGCCGCCGCCACCTGGGCGGCGGTGGCGGTGCCGCGGAACTTGTCGACCGCAGCTACCACACGCATATCGGCCAGCCTAGGGTGCGGTCCATGGCAGCTTCGGACGCACGAACCACAGTT
>JBDSMK010000358.1:0-5109 GCA_039915905.1 Ilumatobacteraceae bacterium | reverse complement strand
GGAACCGCCGCCGGGCCCCTCCGAGGCGACGCCCCCAGCGTGAGCAGCGAACCCCGCGCCGCTCCCGGGAGCCTGCTGCGCAACAACGTAGTGGTGGCGGTCGGCACCGCCTTGTCCCGGCTCACCGGCTTGATCCGCGTCTACGTGTTTGCGACGATCGTCGGGCAGGCCGCCATCGCCGACGCGTACAACAGCGCCAACGGTTCGCCGAATGCGATATACGAACTGCTGCTCGGCGGCGTTCTGTCGGCGACGTTGATCCCGATGTTCACCAAGCAGGCCGAAGACGACGACAGCGACGCGACATCAGCGGTGTTCACCGTGGCGATGATGGCGGTGACGGTGCTGACGGTGCTCGCCGTGCTGGCTGCACCGTGGATCTTCCACCTTTTCTCGGTGCACGTAGGAGCGGGCGTCGACCCGGAGATCTACCGTGCTGCTGGCACCGCGCTGACCCGCATCTTCTTGGTCCAGATCTTCTTCTACGGCCTCACGGCACTCGGCACCTCGCTGCTCAACGCCCACCGTCGGTTTTTTGCCGCGGCCTGGTCGCCGGTGTTGTCCAATTTGGTGATCATCGCCGGACTGCTGCTGGTGCCGCTGGTAGTCAGCGGGCGCCCTGAGGTGGGCGAGATCCTTACCAACCCCAAGCTGAAGTGGACGCTCGCGCTGGGCGCCACTGCTGGAATCGCGGTGATGGCACTCGCGCTGCTACCGGCGATGAAAGCCGCCCACGTCCGATTGCGGTTCAACCCCGACTTTCGTCACCCAGCGATACGCAAGCTCACCCAGCTGTCCACCTGGACACTCGGCTATGTGGTGTTCAACCAGATCGCGGCGATCACGATGATCAACCTGGCGAACCCTGGCACAGGCCTGCCCGATGCCTACTCCAAGGCATACATCCTGTTTGTGCTTCCGCACGGCCTGCTGGCGATGTCGATCGCTACCACGTTCGAGCCGGAGATGGCCCGCAACGTCAAGCGCCGAGACAAGCCCGGGTTCATCAACCGCACCTCGCTGGGAATCCGCCTCGTCGCGCTGCTCACGTTCCCAGCCGGAATGCTGCTGTTCACACTGCGCCGGCCGATCGTCGGCTTGGCACTGGAACACGGCAGGTTCAACGCGCAGAACGCTCTCGACACGAGTCGAGCCCTCGGAGGCTTCGCCATCGGCCTTGTCGGGTTCTCCGTTTACCTGTTCACCCTGCGCGCGTTCTACGCCCACGGCGACGCGCGCACGCCGTTCGTCATCAACGTTTTCGAGAACCTGATCAACATCGGTCTCGGTGTGGCACTACACCAGCGGTTCGGTGTTCTTGGCCTGGCCCTGTCATTCGCCATCGCCTACATCGTGAGTTCCATCTGGGCGATCGCGGTGCTCGGCAACAAGGTTCCAGGATTCCCAGTGGCCGCAGTGCTCGGCGGCATGGCTCGGATGGGGCTTGCCGCGGTGGTAATGGCCGAGGCGGTCTGGTTCGTCGCCAAATTCATCGGCGGCAACCGCGGAGTTGGTGCGCTGGCGCGCATCTCGGCTGCGTCAGTCGTAGGTATTGCGGTGTACGTCGGGCTGCTGCTGGTGCTGCGCGTGCCCGAGCTGCACCAGCTCCGCCAACGGTTCAGGGCGCAGGTCCTAAGCTGACCGGCATGTTCAAGACGATCAAGAAGTGGTGGAAGTACCTCGGCGCAAAGTTCAACCGCAGCTTCGACCAGCGCGCCGACCCAGCAGTGCAGCTCGAGCAAGCACTGGCCGACGCCGAACAACAGCATCGGCGGCTGAAGGAGCAGGCGGCCAACGTGATCGCCAACCAGAAGCAATCTTAGCTGCGGCTCAACGCCAAGCTCACTGAGCTGACCCGCTTGAACACCAATGCCCGCCAGGCCCTGATAATGGCGTCCGACGCAGGCAAGGCGGGCGATGCCGTCAAGGCCGCGCAGTACAACGGGGCAGCCGAGACCATCGCCAACCAGCTGATCCAGGTAGAGAACGACGTAGAAGGCCTGAAATCGATGGTCCTCGACGCCGCCAAGGCCTCGGACCAGGCGAAGGCCGCCGTGCAGCAGAACAGCCGCATCCTGCAGCAGAAGCTCGGGGAGAAGAACAAGCTCCTGTCCCAACTGGATCAGGCCAAGATGCAAGAAGAGCTGAACAAGGCGATGGGCCAGCTGAACGAAACCGTCGGCGACGACGTACCCACGCTGAACGAGGTGCAGCAGAAGATCGAAGCGCGCTACGCGAAGGCCAAGGCCACGAGCGAGCTCAACGAGGGCAGCGTGCAGAGCAGCATCTTGGAGATCGAGCAGGCCACGTCGAACGTCGAGGCACAAAGCAGGCTCAGTCAGCTGCGTACCGAGCTCGGTCTCGACGCCGCCAGTAGCGGAGTTCTCGGCGCCGGATCGGCTGGAGCCATCGGCGCATCACCGGCGGCCGCCCCAGCCGATGCCGTTGTACAGCCAGCAGAACAACCATCGGATGGCTGACACTCGCGTCTGACCAGTCTCGCGTCTGCACGGGCGCTATTAGCCCGGCGCTCACTAGACCGGCGCTAATTGACCGGCACTGCTAGACCAGCACTACGAGGTCGTCACGGTGAATGACCATGTGTGCCATGCCAGACGGCAGGTCTGCTGTGCGCTTACCCGCCATCTTGCGAATCACCGCAGAATCGTTGAGCGCCAGCCCGCGAGCCACAGTGGAACCGTGCGGATCGATCACGTCGACCACATCGTTGGTGGCAAAGTCGCCACGCACCCCGGTCACCCCGGCGGGCAGCAACGACGTACCGCGTTCCACCAGTGCTCGGCGTGCGCCTTCGTCGATCAGCACCGACCCTTCCACGTGGCTGGCAAACGCGATCCACAGCTTGCGCGCCGCCAGTCTCCTGCGTCGCGGCTGGAAAGTGGTTCCGACGCCGGCCACGCCACCGACGGCATCGACCAGAGCGTTACGCCGCGCCGTGGCTGCGATCACTGTCCGCACCCCCGACCACGAAGCCATCCGCGCCGATGCCAGTTTGGAGACCATCCCACCGCTACCGCGGGAGGAGCCGGGAGCGCTGGCCTTGACCGCCAACAACGGATCGTCGAAGGCCACCTCGGCAATCAGCGTGGCTGCACTATCGGTGTGCGGATCGGCGGTGAACAGACCGGGCGTGTCGGTTAGCAGCACGAGCAACTCGGCGTTGATGTTGTGAGCCACCAAGGCGGCGATGCGGTCGTTGTCGCCGAAGCGGATCTCATGGCTGGCGATCGCATCGTTCTCGTTCACGATCGGCACGCATCCGAGCTCCAGCAATTTGTTCAGCGTGCGCCTGGCATGGAGATACTGGCGTCGATCGACGAAGTCGTGGGGCACGAGCAGCACCTGCGCTGCAACCAGCCCGTGGGCACCGAGGGCATGGTTGTACTGCTCCATCAGCCGGCTCTGTCCGGCGGCCGCCAGTGCTTGCAAGGTGGCCATGTCGTTGGGTCGGGTCGTCAAGCCAAGTGCGGCAACCCCTGCCGACACGGCACCGGAGGTGACCAGCACCACCTCGTGCCCGGCGGCGCGCAGCTTGGCGATCTGCGCGCAGAGCATCACGATCACGTCGGTTTGGATCACCCCTAGCTCGTCGGTGAGCGACGACGTGCCGATCTTGGCGACGACGCGCAACTACGCCTCCCGCTGATACTCGAAGCTGAACGTGGAGATCCACACTGTGTCGCCATCGACCACACCCGCACGCGCCAGCAACCTTGGCACGCTCATCCGCTTCAACTGATGGTCGATGTATGACAACGCGTCCGGGGTGGTGACGTCGTTAAGCGCGACGATCCGTTCCACCTGCCGGCCGACCAGCCTGAACTCGTGATCACCGAGCCGTTCGACTTTGGCCCCATCTACGCTCGGCCGGATGGTGACCACGCCCTCCAGCACAGGTTGATCCTGGCGGGCCTCGTGCACCAGCGCTGCCAACCGGCCGACCAAATCTCGCACGCCCTGACCGGTGACCGACGACAACAGATCGCCGTCCCACTCGGCAACTGCCGAATCGCTCTTCGTGCCAACTACGAGGCGCGGCCGCTCCAGTAGTTCGGGCTGATAGTGGGCGAGCTCGGTAAGCAGGATCCGCTCCTGTTCACGTGGCTCCACCCCATCGACCGGCGCCAAGTCGACCATCAAGCACAGCACCCGGGCACGTTCGATGTGACGCAGGAACTGGTGGCCTAGACCTCGGCCTTCACTGGCCCCTTCGATCAGCCCAGGTATGTCGGCGACGACGAAGTCGGTGTCTTCGTCGAGGCTGACCACCCCGAGGTTGGGCTCAAGGGTGGTGAACGGGTAGTCGGCGATCTTCGGCCGGGCCGCGCTGATGACACTGATCAACGTGCTCTTGCCGACGTTGGGAAAGCCGACCAAGGCAACGTCTGCCATCAGCTTGAGTTCGAGCTTCACCCATCGGTCCTCGCCATGCTCGCCCTGCTCGGCGAACGTCGGTTCACGGCGTCGGTTCGACAAGAACTTGGCATTGCCCCGCCCGCCTCGCCCTCCGGCGGCTGCCAGCCAGCGGTCGCCGTGGTTGGCAAGGTCGGCCAACAACTCGCCGGTGTACAGGTCGTTGGCCACCGTGCCCTCTGGGACCATCACCTCGATCGACGAACCACGCTTGCCGTGGAGGTCCTTGCCCTTGCCGTGCACTCCGTCGCCGGCGCGCCGGTGCGGGTGGTCACGAAAGGCCAGCAGCGATGAGACGTTGCGGTCGGCCACCATCCATACGTCGCCGCCCTTGCCTCCGTCGCCGCCGTTGGGGCCGCCCAGCACGACAGGACCCTCACGACGAAACGAGACGCAGCCAGCTCCGCCGTCACCGCCACGCAAGTTCAGTTGGGCTTCGTCGACGAATCCACTCATAGGACTCACGCAGGCTACCGGCGTGCCCTCGATCGGACCATCGGTACCCTGGGCGCATGACCGGGATCGATGAACGCGCTGCGCGCTGGGCGGCAACGATGTCGGGGCACCGCGCTCCTACGGGAGTCCATCTCGCCCACACCGATTCCTGGGCCGTGAGCGGCTCGGACGGCCCGCGCGACCGGTCGTTTCGGGAGGCGATGGAAGCTGTCAACCTGA
>JBDSMK010000330.1:0-5219 GCA_039915905.1 Ilumatobacteraceae bacterium | reverse complement strand
ATACATCGATGTACGTCGATGTAGATAGAGTATCGACTAGATCGACGATGGTCAATACATCTCACGGATTTTCGGTACGCTAGTGGCCATGGCTGCTCACAAGGTCCCGGTGCTCGACCCGGTCGCTTGTTGCACTCCGGTTCGTGCCAACGTCCTCGGCGAGGCCCAGGCGCTGGTGCTAGCTGGTGCGTTCGCCGCGCTGGCCGATCCGGTCCGGCTACGTCTGCTGAGCTACATCGCGGCGTCGGGGGCCGACGAGGTCTGTGCCTGTGATCTGATGGAACCGTCCGGACGCTCGCAGCCGACGGTCAGCCATCACATGAAGGTCCTCGTCGACGCAGGATTGGTCGAGCGTGACAAGCGCGGCCTGTGGGTCTGGTACCGGTTGGTGCCGGCATCCCTCGACGCGCTGCGCGCTGTGCTCGGCTGAGCTCTCAAGTCGAGTTGGTTGATCACGCTGAGGCCGTGTTGACGTCGTCGATCACCCATGTCATCAGTTCTGCGCATCGGGTCATCAGCGCCGACGCCGGGAGGCCGACGTCGATGCCGGATCGGCTGCACAGCGCCTCGCGGATCACATCGTGGAATCGGGTTGGCGTCACGTCGAGTCCGTACTGGCCGGCGGCCGACTTCGAGCTGACGTCTGCGGTGAACGCGGTGTAGTGCAGGCGTAGGGTTCCGAGCGCGCACCATTCTAGATCGGCCGGGGTGAACTGGCGGCCCGATGCGCAGCCGGAGGCGACCACCTGTTGGCTGGTTCGCCAGTAGGTGTTGAGGTTCTCGATCACGAAGCGGATCCGCGCTTCGGTGTCGGTGCTGATTCCAAGACTGGCCGGCAGAGCCCCACGAACCGTGATGCCGTAGGTGGCAAGCGTGTACCAGGTGATCGGATTGATCTCGAAGCACTCCGCGTCGTGGTGCAGCTCTCCGGCGAAGACCCATGGTCGGTGTGAAACCGTAGGTTCGATGATCAGGTCGCCCCAGGCGACGTACGGCCCGTCGATGTGCGGAAGCGGTTGGCGTTCGGCGAGCAGGGCGTGGGCCATCCGCAGCTGTGCGGCGTCCGCTTCGGTAGCCGGTTCGGCGGTGACCGCGACGATGTCGATGTCGCTGTGGAGTGGGTGCCAGTCGTCCAGAGCCGCAGAACCGACGACGTAAAGTCCTTCGACGAGTCCAGCTGCCACTTCATCGACGATCTCGAGATAGGTGCCCAGTGCGGCTGCGAGACCCGAATCGAAGGTTGCATCGCTCGCCACCGAGGAAGTCTCGCCGACGTCGTCGGTGCCGGTTGCAGCGAGGGTCGCGACTCGCACTGGGCTACCGTCGCGGCGATGAGCGGGACGAGAATGGACGAGGTGGCTGCGGTCGCCGATCGGTTGTTTGTCGCCGGCGCACCGCATGGGCTGTCACTGGCGCTGGTGGTGATGCATCGTGGAGAGGTGGTGTTCGAGAGGTACGGCGCCCAGCCAGACACTCTGTTCGGGCCGGGAGGCGAGGTCAACGCCGACACCACACTGATCTCGTGGAGCATGGCCAAGAGCATCACGCACGCAGCCGTCGGGATACTCGTCGGCGACGGGCTGCTCGACCTCGACCAGCCGGCACCCGTGGCCGGATGGGCCGGTACCGAGAAGGCCGCGATCACGATGTTGAACCTGCTGGAGATGCGCTCCGGCTTGCAGTTCGTGGAGGACTACACCGACGAATCCGTCAGTAACTGTCTGGAGATGCTTTATGGCACGGGGCAGTCGGACATGGCTGCGTACACCGCTGCACTTGAGCTGGTCGACGCGCCCGGCACGATGTGGAACTACTCCAGCGGCACGACCAACATCATCAGTCGAATCGTCGGTGATGCCCTCGGCGACAGGGCAGGCGAGGGGCACGAACAGATGTCGGCGTTCCTGCGCGAGCGGTTGTTCGAGCCGGCCGGGATGACCTTCGCTGAGCCGAAGTTCGATGCTGCGGGCACATTCGTCGGCTCCTCTTACGTTTATGCCACCGCTCGCGACTTCGCTTGCTTTGGCGAGTTGTACCGCAACGACGGCCGAGTCGGTGACGCCGTTCACGGCCGCCAGGTGCTCCCGCAAGGATGGCGCGACAATGCGCGCACGTTCGCGGCTCACGACCCGGACGGCGACTTCGACTACGGGCGGCATTGGTGGTTGTGGCCCGATCTTCCGGGCAGCCTGGCCTGCCACGGATATGAGGGTCAATACACGGTGGTGGTTCCGGACCGCGAACTCGTCGTCGTGCACCTCGGAAAGTCGCCCACCGAGGTCCGCGCTCTCGTTGAGGCCCACATCCGGTCGATCATCGGTGCGTTTCCGGAGGCCCCTTGCGGTGCCTAATGGTGCCCGGCGTGCGCAACCTGCCAACCGGCGCAGCCAGGCATTCGGCCAAGCGATGACGGGGATGGACAACGACCCCGAGTACCTCTTGACCGGAGAACTGCCACTGGTCCGCCCCGACGACACCGGTGGACCGCCTCGACCTTCGCGTTTCCGCCCGATCCGGCTGACTCTCAAGCTGGCAGTCGCGTTGCTGGTCGTGTACTTCGCGATGGTCACCGTCATCCCCGGCGTGCGCAAGTCCAGTCGTGAACTAAGCACTGTGAACCCATTGCTGCTCGGGCTCGGACTGGCGCTGGAGATCGCAGCGCTGTGGGCCTACTCTCTGCTCACCCGTGCGGCACTCGGCGAGTCCGGCAACATGTTGTCCACCTGGCGGTTGTTCCGCATCCAGATGAGCACCAAGGCGTTGTCGTCGATCGTCCCCGGTGGCAGCGCCGCAGGTTCGGCGCTCGGCTACCGGTTGATGACGATGTCGGGTGTGCCCGGCCCGGACGCCGGCTTCGCGCTGGCCACTGCGGGGCTCGGATCGGCGGTAGTGCTGAACATCATCTTCTGGCTCGCGTTGGTGGTCTCGATCCCGATTCGTGGGGTCAGCCCCGGTTACGTCACCGCCGCTGTGGCCGGGATAATCCTGATGAGCGTGGCCGGAGCGCTGGTGTTCGGGCTGTTGGAGGGTCAAGGGCGCTCGGAACGCATCTTGCGTTGGATCGCACGCAAGATGCGGTTCAACGAGGACCGTGCTGCGGCTGCGGTCCACCACATCGGTGACCGTCTCGAGGACCTCGGCTCTGACAGGCAGTTGCTCGGCCGGGTCGTCGGCTGGGCCGCGGCGAACTGGCTGCTCGACGCGGCAGCGCTATGGGTGTTCTTGCGTGCATTCGGCGCCACCGCTGAAATCGACGCCTTACTGGTGGCCTTCGGCCTGGTCTATGTGGCGGCGGTGATCCCGATCACCCCAGGCGGATTGGGGATCATCGACGTCGCGCTTCAGACGGCGCTCGTCGGATTCGGTCTCACCAGGGCCACGGCTCTGCTTGGAGTAGCCACCTACCGCCTGGCGCAGTACTTCTTCCCGATCCTGCTCGGCGGCGTGATGTACGCCTCATTGCGTCTCGGGCCTTGGAGCATCGAGCGACGTGAGCGTCTGCGTCGGCTGCGCGACCTTGCTGCCGAGGGTGCTGGCAACCGCGAGAGCGCTCTCGACTTCGCCGCCCGTTTCGATCGTCGCCGCCCGGCTATCGCAAATCCGGTGTCGGAATTGCCCCTCGGATCTGCTGGCGCAGAACCGAGTGCTGATCCATCACAACCGCCACACCAACCGCAACCGCATCCATCGCAACCATTGCAACCACCGCACGGCAACGCGGACGAGGATCAGCAGCATCCGGGCTACTAGCGTCGCTCGTGATGACCACCTACGAGCGTCCCTTCGGTCGCCACCTCGAGGACTTCGTCGTTGGCGACGTGTACAAGCATTGGCCGGGCAAGACGATCACCGAGTACGACGACCACCTGTTCTGCATGATCACGATGAACCACCATCCGTTGCACACCAACGCCTGGTTCGGTGAGCAGTCGGTGCAGGGACGCAACGTGGTGGTCGGCAACCTGGTGTATTCGCTGGTACTGGGGATGAGCGTGCCAGATGTGAGCGGCGCGGCAATCGCCAACCTCGAGGTGGAGACCCTGCAGCACAAGTTCCCTACCTTTCACGGCGACACGATCCACGCCGAGACCCGGGTGCTTGCAGTTCACGAGTCGAGGAGTCGAAACGACCGCGGCATCGTCACCGTGGAGACCAAGGGCTTCAACCAGGACGGCAAGGAGGTCTGCTACTTCCGGCGCAAGGTGATGGTGTGGAAACGCGAATTCGCCCCCGGCCGCAAACGCCCATATGACGGCGTCGAGGTCTGGGACTGACCCGACCGCGCTACTGGTGATCAATGATGATCGGCGAAGCCACGCCGCAGGGACCGTCAGGTGGTCGAAGTGACCACGGACTTTACTATCCGGTCGTAGACCAGATCGGCGTAGGCGCGCAGTTCATCGTCGGTGCGGTCCTGCACCGGGTGCGGGGTGAACACCGAAGCCACCGAGGGGAAGCCGAGCGACGCCGACTGGGCCTCAGCCGCGGCAACGAACTCCTCGGTCGCCACGAACACGCCGGGCAGACCGCGGCGTTCCAGATCGACGATGTCGTGCACACTGCACGACGTGCAACTGCCTCAATCGGCGAGTGCTTCGATGACCAGCGTGCAGTGCGTGGCGATCTCGTGGCGCAGGTCGACCGGTGCCGGTTTGGTGAACGTCGGCTTGGAGTAGCGCAGCACGGCGGCACCTTCGGCCACGAGGCGTTGCTCGATGCGATCGAGGAACACCTGGCCACCGGGCTTGGAGATGTCGAGCAACCCAATTGTCGCTCCAGCCAGCGTGGTGGGGCGATCCAGTCTGGTGCGATGCGCAACGGCACGTTCGTTGGTCGGATCAAGCAGCAGCTTGCTCATCGCGCCACCCTACTGTCCGACCAGCCTGGTGACGGGCTTGGAGCCCATGTCGCCGTTGGCCCATCCGCCGATGATCGCGGAGAACAGCCCGGCGCCTCCGCCGGCGTGAACTAGCAGCAACCCGTCGGGGCGGAACTTGCCGAGTGTGTAACCCGCGAACTCGGTGCGGATACCATCGGCGATTCCGCCGGCGCCGTAGACCAGTTCGCTACCGGGGATCTGCAACCTGGAGTGCAGTTCGGCGAGCAGTCGGTCGCGGTCCCAGCCGGCCTCGGCGAAGACGTGGGCGTGTTCCGGGCCGACTATCAAGATCGCATCGAATGCCATCACCAGTTTCGGGTTGTGGTTGGTACGCAGGCAT
>JBDSMK010000237.1:0-2582 GCA_039915905.1 Ilumatobacteraceae bacterium | reverse complement strand
CGGGCCGCTGTCCGACCGCTTCGGCCGCAAGCCGGTGCTGCTGGCCGGTCTATTCATCACCGCGGCAGCGAGCATGGCTGCGATTTTCTCCACCTCGATCGGTATGCTGATCCTGTTCCGGACGCTGCAGGGTTTGGGCGGCGGAGCGATGTTGCCGGTGGGGATGGCGATCATCTACGAGTTGTTCCCGCCCGATCGGCGCGGCGCGGCGATGGGGGTGTGGGGCGTCGCGGCGATGGCCGCTCCCGCCATCGGACCAGGTCTCGGCGGATGGTTGGTAACCCAGCTCAGCTGGAGGTGGCTGTTCCTCATCAACGTGCCGATCGGTGTCATCGGCACCGTTCTGGCGCTGCGGCTACTGCGCAACACCGGCTTCCGAGAGCGGCGGAGGTTCGACTGGATCGGCACGGTACTGATCGTGGCCGGTCTGGTGCCGCTGCTCCTCGCGCTGTCGGAAGGCTCCAACTGGGGGTGGCAGACCACCAAGACGATCGGGTTCCTGGTGGTTGGGTTGGTGCTGCTCGTGGCCTTCGGCATCTGGGTGCTGACCAAGGCCGACCACCCGCTGGTCGACCTGCGGATGTTCAAGATCCCGACCTTTAGCGTGACTACAGCGATCATCTGCTTGTTGACGCTGTCGCAGTACGGGCGCCTGGTGTTCGTACCGTACGAGCTCGAATCGCTGCGCCATCTGACCCCGCTGCACACCGGTTTGTTGCTCACCCCGACGGCGATCGGTGCGGCGATCATGATGCCCATCGGCGGGCGTCTGGCGGACCGCATCGGAGCGCGCCTGCCTGTTACGGTCGGGCTGATCCCGGTGGCCGCTTCCACGTGGTACCTGAGCACGTTGAGCCCGCATTCCTCGGAGAACTGGCTGATGGTCTGGCTGTTCATCTCCGGCGCCGGCTTTGGACTGGCGATGATGCCGAACACGGTGGCGGGGCTCAACTCGCTACCCGGCAACCTGATCGCCACCGGATCGGCGATCAGACAGTTGTCGCGCCAGATCGCCGGCTCGGTAGCCATCGCCGCGCTAACCGCGGTGGTCAGCTTCCAGCTGAGTGGCCACCTCCAGTTCACCGGTGAGCACACCGTCGGGCAGGCCCAGACGGCGTACAACGACGTGTTCGTGCTCGGCTTCTGGGCGCTCGTGGCAACCGTCGTGCTGGCATTGTTCCTTCCCGGCAAGGCGCACTCGCTGGCGATGCAACGCGACCGCGCCGCCGAACACTTCGATGGGTTCCAGGCCGACTGATCGGTGCTGTGGTCCGCTGGGTCCTTGGGGTGGTTACGCCAGATAGACCCGCCAGATGGACCCGCAGATGGACCCGCAGATGGACCCGCCAGATGGATCCGTAACGAGTGACTGGTAGTCGGTAGCCTGGGAGCCGTAGGAAGCGGAGACTTCACCGCAAACGAACGATGCAGCCCGTTCCTGATAGCAGTTCACTGCAGCAACCAATGTCCACCGAATCCGCCCACCGGTCAGCTCGAGGAGAACTGGTGCTCGACGAACGAAAGACCGCGATCTTGCGGGCCATTGTCCAGGAGTACATCGCCACCGCGCAGCCGGTGGGATCTACGCATGTTGCAAACGTCCCGGGTGTACAGGTCAGCTCGGCGACGGTGCGCAACGAGATGGCTGTACTCGAACAGGAGGGCTACGTCGCCCAGCCGCACACCTCGGCGGGGCGCATTCCCACGGACAAGGGTTACCGCTTCTTCGTCGACCACATGGCGCAACCCGGACATCTCGACGCCGTGTCTTCACGTCGCGTCGGTGACTTCTTTGACACCGCTCACGGACGGCTGGAGGAGATGCTCCATCAGACCAGTCACCTTCTGGCAGGGGTGACCACCCATGCGGCGGTGGTAGTCGGGCCAAGCGTCGAACGCTCCGAGGTTCGCTCGGTACAGATCGTCGGGCTGTCGGGCCATCACGCCACGGTTGTGGCCGTGCTCGCAAATGGTTCGGTGGAGAACGCCCACCTGGAACTGCCGGAGGAGACCTCGCAGTTGCGGTTGACGGCGGCATCGGCGCATCTTCAGGGAGTGATGGGGGGACGTCCGCTGGACGCCCGCGTCGACATTCCGCCCTCGGGTGACTCAGGGATCGACGGGCTGTGCGCCGCAGCGGCCATGGCACTGCGCTCCGCGACCATTTCCGATGAGACCGTCTTCGTCGGCGGCACGGCATCGATGGCCCATGCGTTCGACGCCGTTGAGACGGTGCGAAGCGTTCTGCGAACCCTGGAGCAGCAATTCGTGCTCGTCTCGCTGGTGCGTGACATCCTCAATCGCGGCCTGTCGGTGGCCATCGGCGCGGAGCACGGAGTCGAGCCTCTCGTGGCTTGCTCGGTGGTGGTCGCTCCGGTGCTAGTGGACGGCCAGCAGGTAGGGACCGTCGGCGTGCTCGGTCCGACGCGAATGGACTATCCACAAGCCCTGGCCACCGTAGAGGTGGTCAGTGACCGGCTCGGCCGTCGCCTCGGGGCGGGCGACTGAAATGGCCGACGACTACTACGGGCTTCTCGGCGTGTCTCGCAACGCCACGGCGGAGGAACTGAAGAAGGCCTATC
>JBDSMK010000225.1:0-8201 GCA_039915905.1 Ilumatobacteraceae bacterium | reverse complement strand
ACGATCACCTCGCGTCCATGACGTTGCATCAGGTGGGCGGCACGGTCGATCGAGCCGAACACGATGTGCTCCTGGCGGCGCAGGCGCACCGAGTCGGTAGCCGGCCCTGATCGCGACACGCTCCCGGCGACATCGGGTGATCTGACGTCGGATCGCCCGCGACGCGACCCAACGGCGTCGGACTCGATACCCGCCCACTGGCTCACCTGGCCCATTGTGGTCGAAGATGGATCCATGCATGGGTACGGTCCCTCAACCTACGGAGATGCCTTCGCCGACTCCTACGACGACTGGTACGCCGAAATCAGCGACATCCCGTCAACGGTTGCGTGCCTCGCCGGGCTGGTGGCCGACGGTCTGGCGGTACTGGAGCTCGGTGTCGGCACCGGACGCCTGGCGATACCGCTGGCGGCGGCGGTATCCGCACGCGGCTGTTCGGTCGTGGGTCTCGACGCCAGCGCCGCGATGCTCCGCAGGCTGGCAGTCAACGACCCATCCGGCTCGGTCGCGCCGATCCTCGGTGAGATGGTCGAAGCGATGCCGAGCGGACCGTTCGGGCTGGTGTTCGCGGCGTACAACACGTTCTTCAACCTGCTCAGCAGCGACCGCCAGCTGGCCTGCTTCCACGCGGTCGCAGCGCGCCTGGCCCCGGCCGCAATGTTCGCCGTGGAGGCATTCGTTCCTGGCGAGCAGGCCATGATCACCGACCGCACCGAAGGAGCTCGGCAGTTCATCGCCGGCCCGGTGACGTTGCGCTCGATGACTGCCGATCGCGTCGTGCTGAGCGTCTCGCGGTCCGACCACGCAGCTCAAGTGGTGGAAGGCCAGTACGTTGAGATCACCGAGGACGGCGGGGTCCGGCTTCGACCATGTTCGATCAGATATGCCCTGCCGGCCGAATTGGACGCGATGGCAACAGCCGCCGGAATGCACCTGGTCCACCGCTGGGGGTCGTTCGCGATGGACCCGTTCGAGGTCGACAGCGAGCGCCATGTGAGCGTCTACGGCCTGTAATTCGGTGCTGTCCGCCCGTTGCTGCGCCAGGAGTTCTAGACTGACAGAGCTGTGAGTCAACTGCGTCTGAATCCTCTCACCGGGAGATGGGTGACAATTGTGGCGGAACGGGCAGAACGCCCTACCGACTTCCGCCCTCGCGTCACCCAGGTTGAAGCCGATCCCGGTCGTCCGTGCCCGTTCTGCCCGGGTAACGAGGAAGCCACATTGCCTGCGCTCGAGACAGTCGACGAGGGTGGCAGTTGGCGGATGCGAGTGATCCCCAACCTGTACCCGGCGTTTGATGGCGATGAGCCGTTCGCCGTCCACCACCTCGGCCCGGTGCACGTCGAAGCCGAGGCCAGCGGGATCCACGAAGTGCTGGTGCTCTCGCCACACCACAACTTGATCGACCATCCGATAAGTGACGCAGACGCCGCGGAGATGATGCTGGTCATCAAGCACCGTCTGCAGGAACACGCCACAACTCCCAACGTGCGTTACACCCAGGCGATCATCAACCACGGCCGCGAGGCGGGAGCTTCCATTGCCCACCCCCACGGTCAGCTTCTCGGTTTGCCTTTTGTGCCAGGCGAGATCCTCGACGAGGAGCGTGCGTTCAGTCGCTTCGAGGGGGGCTGCATCCTGTGCGCCACAGCCGAGACGGAGCTGGTCGACGGCAAGCGGGTGCTGTTCGCCAACGACGACGTGGTCTGCGTATGTCCCTACTGGAGCGGCACGCCCTACGAATTGCTGATCATCCCGCGCAACCACGAACAGCACCTCATCGATGCGTCCGACTCGTCGCTTGCCTCGTTCGGGATCGCCATCCGTGACGCCGTCGAACTCCTCCGCGACGTTCACGGCGATGTGGCCTACAACATGGTCTTCCACACTGCGCCACATCACTACAGCGGAGCCTTCCACTGGCATCTGCACATATACCCGAAGCTGGTCACCACCGCCGGCTTCGAGCGCGGCACCGGCGTGCTGATCAACATCGTGCCCCCGGAACATGCCGCTGAGGTTCTGCGCCACGTAGCCGTCAAGGCCTAGCCGACCCTGACACCAGCGAGAAGACGCTTCGCTTCAGGCGATTGCTCGTACCGCTGCAGTGACACCGGCGCCGAGCACGATCACGACGATCAGTGGCGCCCGACGCCACGACGCGATCACTGCGGCCGCGACGCCTGCAGCGCGTGCGTCGATCTGCAGGTGCTGGCCCTGTCCGAACGTGTTCAGCGCGATCAGCGCCGACAGCATCGCCGCCGGGATCAGGCCGAGGCAGCGTTCCGTCAAAGCCGGAAGCTTGCGATCCCCGACGACCACCATTCCGATCACCTTGAACGCATAGCACCCGGCCGCCAGCGCAGCGATGAACCACCAGCTCACGAGTTCACATCCTCAACAGGGCGCACAATCCTGGCCGGGGCCGGCACCCCGACCAGCACCGCCAGTGCAGCGCACAGGATCGGCACGCCGATCGGCGTGAACGGGATCAGCACGAGACAGACGGTCATTCCTAGGGCAGCCGCCAGCACCGCCCGACGCCCGCGCAGCAACGGCCACACCATCGCCACGAAGGCGGCGGGAAACGCGGCGTCGAGACCGAACTTCCGCGGATCGATCGCCTCACACGCCAAAGCCCCGGCAAGCGTGCCCATGTTCCAGAAGAAGTAAACGCTGCAGCCGGTTATCCAGAACGCAGCACGGCGGGTGCGCCCACCGGCTTGAGCAAAGGCCATCGACGTCGACTCGTCGATGGTCAACTGCGCAGCCACCAGTCGCGTCGCCAACCTGCCTGTCAAGTGTGGCGACATCGCCACCCCATAAACGCCATTGCGCGCTCCGAGCACAAGCGCGCCACCGAGGGCGGAGGCGTACGAGCCGCCGGCGAGGAGCACGCTGACCGCGGAGAACTGCGACGCCCCGGTGAACACAAGCATCGAGATCGCGCAGGCTTGCAGAACCGTGGCGTGAGCGCTGACAGCGCCGACGCCGAATGAGATCCCGAAAACACCTACAGCGACGCCGAGCGTGAGGCTTGCAGCAGTGATCGACCGGATTCGGGGATCGCGCAGCAGGTGGAGCACGGCCGACCAGCCTACGAGTGAGTCGGCCTGAGACTCCCTGGCTCGGAGGCGGCCAACAGCACTACTCCCAACGGCGGCAGATCGACCATCGCGGACGCCGGCTGGCCCTGCCACGCCACCGAAGTCGTCGCACCCACCGTCGTTGCTCCGCCGCGGAAGCCACTGCCGTTGTACGCCGGCGCGTCGCTGTCAAACACCACGGTCCACTCCCCCGGCCATGGCAGGCCGACTCGGTAGCCCGTGCGAGGAACCGGCGTGAAGTTCGCCGCGCAGGCGACGGCACTGGCGCCGGCGTGGCCCCAACGCAGGAATGCGTACACGGAGTTCTCGGCATCGTCGGCGTCGAGCCACTGGAAACCGGTGGGCTGGTGGTCGCGTTCCCACATCGCGGGATGATCGGCGGCCACCCGGTTGAGGTCGATCAGGAGGTCGCGGATGCCACGGTGCGGCGCATGATCGAGAAGGTGCCAGGGCAGCCCGACCGTCTCGTTCCACTCGGTGAAAGGTGCCAGTTCGGCACCCATGAACAGCAGCGGCGCACCAGGCAAGGCCCACATCCAGGTGAACATCGCCCGCAGGTTGGCGAATCGCTGCCAGTCGTCACCTGGCATCTTTCCAAGCAGGCTGCCCTTGCCGTGGACCACCTCGTCGTGGCTCAGCGGCAGCACGAAGCGCTCGCTGAAGGCGTACAGCAGCCCGAACGTCAGGCTGTGGTGCTGCCATCGGCGGTGCACCGGATCGAGGTGCATGTAGGCCAGGGTGTCGTGCATCCAACCCATGTTCCACTTGTGACTGAACCCGAGTCCGCCCTCGGCAGGCGATGCTGTCACCTTCGGCCAAGCGGTGCTCTCCTCGGCGATCACCATCGCGCTCGGCATATCGGTGGCTACAGCCTGGTTCAACTGGCGCAACAGCCCGATCGCATCGAGGTTCTCGCGACCGCCGTTGCGGTTGGGGATCCAGCCGCCTGGCTTGCGCGAATAGTCCAGATACAACATGCTGGCCACCGCATCAACCCGCAGGCCGTCGAGGTGGAACTCCTCCAACCAGAACAACGCGTTGGCCACCAAGAAGTTGCGGACCTCGTTGCGCGCGTAGTTGAACACCAGCGTGCCCCAATCCGGGTGCTCACCATGGCGTGGATCGACATGCTCGTACAGCGCGGTCCCGTCGAAGCGGGCGAGTGCCCAGTCGTCCTTGGGGAAATGCGCCGGAACCCAGTCAAGGATGACGCCGACTCCGGCGGAGTGCAGGATGTCGACGAACGCACGGAAGTCGTCGGGGGCGCCGAACCGTGACGTGGGTGCGTAGTAGCCGGTGACCTGATATCCCCAAGAACCTCCGAACGGATGCTCGGCGACCGGTAGCAACTCGATGTGGGTGAACCCCAGGGCGACCACATGATCGGCGAGTTGATGTGCCAGTTCGCGATACGAGCCAACCCCTTGACGCCACGACCCGAGGTGAACCTCATAGATCCGCAATGGGTGGCCCGGTCCGTGGCCGCGACTGGCCATCCACGCCTCGTCGGCCCACAGATGGGTGCTCGACGGGGCAACGCGACTGGCTGTAGCCGGTGGCGTCTCGGTGTGGAACGCCATCGGATCGGACTTCAGCTTGACTCGGCCATCAGCTGCGCGAACGGCGAACTTGTAACGATGCCAGGCCTCTGCCAGGGGCACCACAGCCGCCCAGATCCCGGAGCGGCCCTGCATCTGCATGACCGCTTCGCCGGCCCAATCATCCCAGTCGCCGACGACCGCGACGGCCGACGCATTAGGCGCCCAGACCGCGAATCGGACCCCGCCACCGGGCAGCAGATGGGCACCCATGAAAGTCCACAACCGGCGATGAGTGCCCTCTCCGAAGAGGTGCAGGTCCAAGTCGTTGAGTAGCACTGTCTCCAGCGTACGGCGTCCCGCCGCTCCCGGCTGTCGGGAGGTTGCGCCAGCGTGCGGAGCGCTACGGTCGGATGAATGCGCGTGCTGATGCTGTCATGGGAGTACCCGCCGCTGGTAGTGGGTGGCATCGCTGCGCACGTCGACGGTCTCGCCAGGGCGATGGCCCGGTCAGGTCACGACGTAGTGGTGTTCAGCCTGCATCACGGCTCCGTCAAGGACGACGATGTGGTGGACGGTGTTCGCGTTCTGCGCGCCAACATCGACCTGCCTTGGCTGCCCGACGACAACCTCGTCGCCCGAATGGCCTCCGCCAACCACCATCTCACCCAGCTCGCCGCCCATCTCGGCAGCTGGCGGCCAGAGGTCGTGCACGCCCACGACTGGCTGGTGGCCTGGTCGGCCGACACGCTCAAGACGCTGTGGAACGTGCCGTTGGTGGCCACCATCCACGCCACCGAACGTGGCCGTCACGGAGGTCACGTTCCCAGCGGACTGCCGGCTGCGGTCAACGCCGTGGAGTGGTGGCTGACATATCAGGCCAAGGAGGTGATCGCCTGCTCGCGGTTCATGGTCACCGAGGTGATCACCGGTTTCGAGTTGCCGCCCGAGAAGGTGCACCTCGTCCCCAACGGCGTCGACACCGATCAATGGCTGGCTCCCGCCGGCTCGGTCGCACCGGCACGCGAACCGCTGGTGGTCGCCTGGGGCCGGATCCAATACGAGAAGGGGTTCCAAGTGCTGGCCCGGGCCATCGGCCTGCTGCGCGGCAGGGTGCCCGGCATTCGCTGCGTGATCGCTGGGCGCGGCAGCTACCTCCCCGAACTGCAGAGCCAGATCGACGTGGAAGGTGTCGGCGACATCGTCACGCTTGCGGGATTCGTACCCGATGGCGAACTGCGCGAGATGCTGCAACGCGCCGGGTGCGTCGTGATCCCGTCGCTGTACGAGCCGTTCGGCATCGTTGCTCTCGAAGGAATGGCCGCCGGCGCGCCGACCATCGTGGCGCGCACCGGCGGGTTGGCCGAAATCGTCGATGGCACTGACGCCGGGCTGCTGTTCGAGCCAGGCAACCACATCGACCTCGCGGCGCGGGTCCGCCAGGTGCTGACCGACGAGAAGCTGGCGGACACGATGCGTTCCCAGGCGGCCGCCTTGCTGGCGGCGCGCTACACCTGGGATGCCATCGCTACCAGCACCATCGAGATCTACCGCAAGGTCACGGTGTCCTGAGGAGCGGGCTCACGGCTACCCTCGCCAGGTGCGCGCAGTCCGAGAGTTCAACGTCGTCCCAGCAATCCCGGGGGTGTTGGCGGCCCTCAAGGAGGTGGCCACCAACGTTCGCTGGACGTGGGATTGGGAAACCCAGGCGTTGTTCGCACGGCTCGACCCCGAAGCTTGGGAACGCTGCGAGCACGATCCTCTTCGGCTGATCGCCGCCATCACCGCCGATCGCTGGGAGCAACTTGCCGGCGACGAAGCGGTTGTCGCTGCGACCACGGCAGCCTCCGACCGGCTGCACGACGCGATCCATTCGGACCGCTGGTTCCAGGGACGCTCCAACTCACCGCTCGGCCTGGTGGCCTACTTCTCACCTGAGTTCGGGCTCAGCGAAACGTTGCCGCAGTACTCCGGCGGTCTCGGCATCCTCGCCGGCGACCATCTCAAGGCAACGTCGGATCTCGGGGTGCCTCTAGTGGCCATTGGGCTGCTCTACTCCGAGGGCTACTTCCGCCAACGGCTGAACGCCGATGGGATCCAGGAGGAACGGTTCCCGCGGCTCGATCCGCACGGGCTGGCGTTGACACCCACCGATATCCAGATCGGCATCGAGATCGACGGCGAGATGGTGCAGGTCAAGGCATGGTTGGCGCATATCGGCCGGGTGCAGTTGTACTTCCTCGACACCGACGTAGAGGGCAACAGCGCCGAGGCGGCGGCCATCACCGACCGGCTCTACGGGGGCGATGCCGAGCACCGCATCCGCCAGGAGATCGTTCTCGGTATCGGCGGTGTCCGTGTGCTCCGTGCACTTGGGCTCGACCCGCAGGTGTTCCACACCAACGAAGGCCATGCCGGGTTTCTGTCGCTTGAACGGATTCGCGAGTTCGTCAGCGGATTCGAGGGGCGTCCTGGGCTGACGTTCGCGGAGGCTGTGGAAGCAGTGCGCGCCGGCGGCGTGTTCACCACTCACACTCCGGTGCCGGCCGGCATCGACCGCTTCCCGCTGGAGATGATGGAGCGCTACTTCGGCGGGTTTGCGGCCAGTTGCGGGGCGTCGTTCGAGGAGTTGATGGCTCTCGGCCGGCGACCCGATGAACCGGACGAGACCAGGTTCAACATGGCGGTCATGGGCTTTCGCCTGGCTGGACGCTCCAACGGTGTGGCCAAGCTCCACGGCGAGGTGAGCCGGCTGATGTTCCAGGGGTTGTGGCCCGACGTCCCCGTCGACGAGGTACCGATCGGTTCGATCACCAACGGCGTTCACGCGCACACCTGGGTCAGCCCGCACATCGATGCGCTGCTGCGCGACACCGTCGGCGGGATGTGGGACGGTGCAGACGCTGCGGCATGGGACCGAGTTGACGCCCTCGATCCCGCCGCCGTGTGGAGCGCCCGGCGCAAGGGTCGCTGTGCACTCGTAACTTTTGTGCGCGCTCGCCTCGGCGAGGCGCTGCTCGACCCTGACGCGCTGACCATCGGCTTCGCCCGGCGCTTCGCCACCTACAAGCGAGGCACGTTGCTGCTCTCTCAACCGGATCGACTGCGAAAGATGTTGCTGTCGACCGACCGACCGGTGCAGTTCGTTTTCGCCGGCAAGGCGCACCCGGCAGATCAGCCCGGAAAGGACATGATCCGTGACATCGAACTGTTCGCCAGGCAACTCGATGTCGGTCATCGGTTCGTGTTCGTGGCCGACTACGACATGGCAGTGGCGCGCAAGATGTACCACGGTTGCGATGTGTGGCTGAACAACCCGCGGCGCCCGCTGGAGGCATCCGGCACGAGCGGCATGAAGGCGGCCATGAACGGCGTCGTCAACTGCTCCGTGCTCGATGGCTGGTGGGACGAGGGCTGGGTGGGCAACAATGGCTGGGCCATCGGCGGACGGGACACCAACCCCGATGAAGGCGCCCAGGACTGGTCGGACGCCCAGGACCTGTACCGCATCCTGGAGCAGGAGATCGTGCCCCGCTGGTACGACCGGGACGCCAAC